>NZ_FOHT01000041.1:0-40155 GCF_900111425.1 Draconibacterium orientale
AACAACTTGAAAAAGCAACAATCTAAAATCTGGATGAAAAACTACTATTCTGAAATTGCAGCATAAAAAAAGAGACCGCCTTTTTGGACAGCCTCATTATAAAGCCAATTAGTGGTGCAATTGCCAATTCCCTTTTAACTTTACTTTAAATCCTTTCATCCTGTTTTTTTAACATAGGATTTCACCACAAATTCCCTTATTTTTGGTCTGCTTAAAAAATTAGAAATCAATAATTAATAATTACTGAAGCCGGTTTTTCCGGTAAAAGTATAGTCCCGGAATATTGTTTTCAATTTCCGGCTAAAAAATAAACAGACATGAGTATTAGCGCATTACAAAAAGAAAGGGCTAAATATCAGCCAAAACTTCCTAAATCGTTAAAAGGCAATGTAAAATTGGTTGAGGGAGCAAAAACCGAATCGGTTGCCGACCAAAAAGAAATTGCCGAACTGTTTCCAAATACATACGGAATGCCTTTGATTACTTTTGAAGCTGCCGATGCTGCAACCGACAGACAGCCGGTTAACGTGGGTGTTATCCTTTCAGGAGGTCAGGCACCGGGCGGACACAACGTAATTTCAGGAATTTTCGATGGTATTAAAAACATCCATCCTGATAGTAAACTGTATGGTTTCTTAGGTGGTCCCGGTGGATTGGTTGACCACAAATACATGGAGCTTACTGCTGATATTATCGACGAGTACCGTAACACCGGTGGTTTCGATATCATTGGTTCGGGCCGTACAAAACTGGAAGAAGAAGCACAGTTTGATAAAGGTTTGGAAATTGCAAAAGACCTTGGTTTGAACGCGCTTGTAATTATTGGTGGCGACGACTCAAATACAAACGCCTGCGTATTGGCCGAGTACTACGCAAAAATCAATTCAGGTGTTCAGGTAATCGGTTGTCCGAAAACCATTGATGGTGACCTGAAAAACGAAATGATCGAGACTTCGTTTGGTTTCGACACGGCAACTAAAGTTTATTCAGAGCTGATTGGTAACATCCAGCGCGATGCCAATTCAGCAAAAAAATACTGGCACTTTATTAAGTTAATGGGACGTTCGGCATCGCACATTGGTTTAGAGTGTGCTTTAAAAACGCAGCCAAACATTACCTTAATTTCGGAAGAAGTTGCCGAGAAAAAACAAACCCTGGGCGAGGTGGTAGATTATATGGCCGGTATTGTTGCCAACCGCGCAGCCGATGGAAACAACTTTGGTGTTGCCCTTATTCCTGAAGGGTTGATCGAATTCATTCCTGAAATGAAAACGTTGATTTCGGAATTGAACGACCTGCTTGCTGAAGGAACAGAAAGCGAGAAAGAATTTAAAATGCTGAAGAAAAGTCACCGTAACGAGTGGGTGGCCGGTCATCTTTCCGAAACTTCTTCAAATGTATTCAGCTCGTTACCATCGGGTATTGCTACTCAGTTAACTTTAGATCGCGATCCGCACGGAAACGTTCAGGTATCGTTAATCGAAACTGAAAAGCTGTTGGGCGAAATGGTAAAAACACGTTTGGATGAAATGAAAGAAGCAGGTGATTTCGCCGGTAAATTCGGCACGCAGTACCACTTCTTTGGTTACGAAGGACGTTGTGCCGCTCCATCAAACTTCGATGCCGACTACTGTTACTCGCTGGGTTACACGGCTTCTGTTCTTATTTCTGAAGGCAAAACCGGTTATATGGCATCGGTACGTAACACAACTGCAGCTGCCGATGAGTGGATTGCAGGTGGTGTACCTGTAACCATGATGATGAACATGGAAAAACGTCACGGGCACATGAAGCCGGTAATTCAAAAAGCACTGGTTGAACTGGATGGCGCTCCATACAAATATTTCGTAACAAAACGTGGTGAGTGGGCAACAGGAACCGAGTTTGTTTATCCTGGTCCTATTCAGTATTTCGGGCCAACCGAGGTTTGCGACCAAACAACTGAAACATTAAAATTAGAGCAGGCATAATCAGCCGCTTTAAGTAATGAAATAGCAAAAGCATCCCTGAGTTGATCGGGGAGGTTTTTTTTTCTGCAAATCACTTTGGTAAAAACAAAAAAGTTCACGCAGAGTAGATCACTAAGTTTTCGCAAAGCACGCAAAACAGATTCTATACTTTTGCGAATTTTGCGCTTCTTCTTTTCTTTGCGTGAAACAATATTGATGTCCTTTCATCCCTGTTGGTGATTCCATAAATCATGAATGTTTTTTCTGAAAGTCTCCATCTTTTTAGGTGTATTGCCTTTTGTGTTTCGTCCGGAAGCACCATCTGGCTTCGATCTGCTTTCTTCGCCGGACGATTTCGCTTTGGTCATTTCTTCCCGGCGCTACGCACCGGGTTAATCACATTAGACGCTTTTAGCGTCATGAAAAATTGGCAATTCCGACATAGCTGGCCAATAAAGTCGTCTTAACTTGGTATTCAAATTCAATATCCCGAAGGGATAAAATGTAACTAACCTCGGGTGAAACCCGGGGGTGATGAGAAAGTAAATTAAAGGCGCAAATAATCAGTTATTCAACGCACAACTGATGTATGCGCCTTGTAATCTGATTTTTTTATGAAATGCTGTCGTTAGGCCTCACTTTCATCACTGTTGGTGATTTCCGGGAATCATGAATGTTTTTTGTGGATTTTATCAATGAGCGCATCAAGTTAAGAAATGAGCGCTTGAAGACAAGAAACTAACAATTGAAGTCAGGCAATCGTTTCATGCAGAATGTACGCGTTGGCGAACCAATAATTATACCAAATTGAACATAAAATGCCGCATGTAAATTTGTTCTTTTCCGTTTCTACTGCGTTGAAAAATTATAACGTAGCTCGGCTATACTAAAATTTTTCGCCTTGTACAAACGGAAAATAACCGGCATATCCAATACGGCATTTTATCATCAAATTGGTATTATTCTCGCAGCCTAACGTACGATGTCTTAAAATACAGTACTTTCAGACTTAAAATAGTAAATAACAGCATCGTTCGTAAGGGCGAGGTTGTTGTATGATATTTTAGGAACCGTAGTTGGCCAGCTTATTGTTATACGATTCAATTACTTTAAACACCTGATGATCGGAAGGCAGCACTTTTTCGTAAGCTTCTTTTGCTAACCGGAAATTCAGTTTGGCATTCTTAAAATCTTTTTTGTCGTGTTGAACTAAAGCGGTATAGAATTTTAAATTTCCACTCACCGTATAATCGGCAGAATAGTTTCCGGTTTGCGCTGATAGGAATTGAATCAACTCGTCGGGTTTATTAACGGTCCAATAAAATCTCATCAAATCCTGGTAAACGGTTGGAGCTTCCGGTGCCAGTAAGAAAAACTGCCTGGTCCGCTCCTTGTAGGCTTCCATATTCAGCGCCATTTCCAACTCAAGCAGTGCTTTTACCGTTGAATAATTGTTGGGTTCAATGGCATCAGCTCTTTGGTAATACTCCACGGCATTTACCGTATCCTCAAGTTCGAGGTACATTACCGCAATCATTCTGGCGGCATTTGTTTTATATTCCGAATCGTCATACAGGTCCAGTGCTTTTTTGGCACTTTCTATACCCTTCTCAGTTTGATCGGTGTATAAGTAGGCATAGGCAAGGTTATAATTGCTGTAAGGGTCCTTGTTGTTTAGTTCAACCGATTTTTTAAAGAATGGAATGGATGCTTCATAATCGAGATTGATCAGACAGGCATATCCAATACCATAGGCCGACCAATAATCAAATACTCCTTTTTCATAGGCACTCAGATAATAGCTTTTAAATTTATCTACCAACACCGAATCTGCAACTAACCAGTTATTGTCGTATTTTAAATGAATCTCGTGATAGAAGTTCCCCAATTCTTTTTGCAACTCATAATTATCGGGGTATTTCTCAATCAGGTCGGGCAATACCGTATTCGGCGAAAATTTGTAGCTGGAAAAATTACCTTCACTATCACGAACAGCTGCCAGTTCCTCGCCCGGGTTTAAGTCTTTTAATGCAAAAATCTGGTGCATCTCGGTTGTAACATAGTAGTTTACTAGCAGTCTGGTTTTTGCAATTGCAATTTCCGGTTTTTCATTATTCGGATCAGCACTATCCAACAGTTTATAGGCCGATTCGTATTTTTTTAATTCAATAAGCTTATTCGCTGCGTCTATTACGTCTTTTTGGGCAAAGGAAATGGTGACGCAAAATAGCAGAATCAGTGTAAGTTTTAGTTTCATAATTTATCGTTTATGGTACCATTGTCAACCTTTCGTATTTAATTATTCAAAAGGCGAAATGTTATTTCCGCAGGTATTCAGCGGTTTATAGCTTTGGCGCAATAAATGTAAATATAATAGCGCAAAACCAATATTCGAAGGGCCGAAATAATTAACATTGGTAGTTGCTTTATCAATTAAATGCCAATAATGATGCATTTTAGCAGCTATTTTTAGGCTAAATGCTTTTTAATTTGGTGGTTAGTTTTATTTGAGTAGCTTTGCAGCGCTGATATTTATTCAGCAGTTCATAGTTTAGTAAAATATTCTGCCACTAAAAAGGCACAACAGTATCCGTTCCAGGTTTAATTGTTCACAATAATTTTCTGAAGACGTTTCAATTTTACTTATTTCTTTGAAATTGAAATTATAGAAATTAATTAGTTGAATTATTAAAAAATTATCACACTTACCATCACCCGTTTCCCTTTATTTCGCAGCATTAAAGCAGGTTAACAAATTATACAGCATAAAAAGCAATTGTCGTAAGTATAACTATGGCAATATGTTGAATCTCCGGCCTTTATATATTCTTAAAAGTTTATTGGGCCACAATGTTTCAGAAAACATTTTAATTACAGTACAATGTGCGGAAATTAAAACTTCGCAGCCATTGTTTAAGCCGCTTAGCTCCAACAGCTAAGGCTTTAAAATTTCCTTCTGAAGCATATTCAAAAAAAAATAATGAATACAAAAACGATTGTCCGGATGGGCCGGATAACAAATTAACGAATACATGAATAACAACAGATATAAAAACAATACCAGAAAACGTACTCCACGAAAGAAAGTGGTTTCTACAATAGATCCTGCTTTGCTGGTAAAACAGGCTGTTAAGGTTGAAACGGTTCCATTTATAGCCGAACAAACCTTTGAAGAAATGCCGCTTAGCGAAACGTTAAAAAACAATATCCGCATGAAAGGCTATATTGAACCAACCGAAATTCAACAAAAATCGATAAGCGATTTGATTGCGGGACGGAACATGATTGGCATTGCGGCTACCGGAACGGGTAAAACCGGTGCTTTTTTAATTCCGGTAATTGAAAAAATGCTGGCCGATAACACAACCACGTGTTTGGTGGTGGTTCCAACCAGGGAGCTTGCCCAGCAAGTTGAAGATGAATTTAAATCGTTAACCAGGGGGCACAAACTGTTTTCGGCCTGTTTTATTGGCGGAACCAGTGTTAACACCGACATGGGCAAAGCACGAAGAAAACAAAACCTGATAGTGGGAACACCCGGACGGCTAAACGATTTAACCTCGAGGGGGACGCTGCGCCTCGGAAACACACCGATTTTGGTGCTCGACGAATTCGACCGCATGCTTGATATGGGATTCATTAACGACATTAAGAAAATTATTGCGCTGATGAAAAACCGTAAGCAAACCATGTTGTTCTCGGCTACCTACGAAAAAGCACAGCAAAATCTTATAAAACAATTTGTTCAAAACCCTGTACGGATAAACGTAAGTAGGTTGAATAATGCGGCCGATACGGTTGAGCAGGATATTATCAGGGTTGGAGATAACGAAAATAAATTCCAGGTGCTTTATAATTTATTGAATGGGGATGGTTTTGAAAAGGTGATTCTATTTGCCGAAACAAAACGTAATGTCGATAAAATTAGTCAGCAGCTCCGCAAAGTGGGCATCAATTCGGACGTAATACACGGGAATAAATCGCAAAACTACCGCACAAAAGCTATACGCATGTTTAAAATGGGTAAAACGCGGGTTTTAGTGGCTACCGATGTGGCAGCCCGTGGTATTGATGTGGATGGCGTAACGCATGTTATCAATTATCAGCTTCCGCAAACAATGGATAGTTATATCCATCGCATAGGAAGAACCGGTCGCGCCGGGAAAAAAGGAATGGCTTACACGTTTGTTAATTAATTAACAAGCAAGCAAATATATATTAATAGAATTTTTAAGATTACGATTATGATTGAAGGAACAGTAAAGTTTTTTAACAACGACAAAGGTTATGGTTTTATCACAGCAAACGAAACAGGTGAAGATATTTTTGTTCACCACACAGGTTTGATTGATGAAATTACCGAGAACGACAAGGTAAAGTATAACAAAGAAATGGGCAAAAAAGGCGAAAACGCCGTGAATGTTGAGCTTGTTTAAGAGTAAAAACACTATACGAAATGAAAGGATTCTGGCTTTGCCTGAATCCTTTTTTTGTGCTTAAAAATGTGCTTCGAAAGACATCGCACAATAAATACGCAGAGCTATGATAGAGATACCTGGCACACCGAACGGGATTATTCCCGCAAATTGAAAGGAGGAGAGGCATAGCTTGTATAAATATGTCGCGAGGAGCGTTTTTAATTGGCTAAAATCTTATAAAAGTGTGTCTTAGTATTTTATAAGAACTGTATTTTCCATAACTTATAAAACAATTGAACCTGCAACGTTTTGGCAGTCACTTGTAGCAGTGGCTGAAATAAAGTTGGCAGTTCGAATTATAATTAACCAGAAAATAAGGAGGTCACACATGAAAAAGTCTATTCAATTATTGGCGATGCTTGTTGGCATCATTGCAATTCTAATTCCCCAGGCCTGTTCAGACGTAGATTCAAACGACGGTTCGCTCGAGCAGGAACGACTGGAAGTTGGGCGGGCTTTGCTCGAAATGCAGGCATCTGATGTAGCTGATTTGCTTCCGTACTACACCGATGATGTAGAGTACCACGATCCGATTGTGGATATTAACGGCATTCAGGATATGACTGCATTTCTGAATCAGCTTATTATTGGTGCTTCGCCAAATCTCGTTACAACTGTCGAGGACGAAATCCTGATGAATGATACCTATTCTGCAACATGGGGTATGTCTGGCTCTTTCAACGGTGTTCCTTACCAGGCCAAAGGCATCTCTATTTTTAAATTCATGACCAACTCGTCGCAGGTTTATTATCAGCGGGATTATTATACCGAGGGCGATATAATGGCTACCACGCCCGGTTTAGATGAGGCGATAATGGGATTCAGAACGTATTACAAGTGTGCTGTTGATCCAACTTTCGACTGTCCGCTTCCACCTCAGGAGCCTGTAAGCATGGTAAAAAGCCAGTTGAGTTCGCAGGATGAGATAAACAATGATCAGGTTGTTGTGGGGCGTCAACTGGTAGAACTTAATGCCGAAAACTGGATGAATGTGCTTTCTCATCTGGAAAGCAACTATGAGTATCACGATCCCATTGTAGATATATACGGCCCCGACACAATGGCTATGTTTCTGGGGCGTTTGTTTGCCGGATCGTCAGACTTGTACACCGTGATAGAGGAGGAGGCCATTGCTGATGATATTTATATGGCAACATGGACCATGTCGGGAGAATTTAACGGGGCTGCTTTTAGTGCTCCGGGCATGTCGATTGTAAAGTTTGTTGAGGGCACAACACAAACTTATTACTCCCGCGATTATTACACCGAAGGGGATGTAATGCTTGGTGTACCCGGACTTGACCAGGCTGTTATAGGTTTTCGCGACTATTATCGCAGTGTGGTTGATCCCAACTATGTTAGTCCACAGTAGAAAGAATTTAAAAAGTATTATTTGCCCAACATCGGAAACAAAATCTGTATATCTTCATCGGAAGGATGCCGGCCAAATTCGCAAATTTCAAAGGCTTCTACTGCTGTGGCTTTTTCCGCTGTTTCGGTGTCGTACCATTTCTCCAGCGATTTACGCATGGCAGGAGAGGGGGCGTTTAAACGCATTTTACCCAGCCATTTCAGGCGATCCTGCTCGTTGGCCGGAACGTCATCAAGTATTCCGTTCAACCAGGGAAGCCACTCGAAGAATTGCGATTCGTGCGCTGCCATACCATATATTTTCTTATCGTACACGGCTGAAATATCTACAGTAATATCGGGTTGAAAAGGATTGGGTTTTTGAAAATTATCGTGCGAATACAAAAATACCGGATTCATTTTTAACGCCGGAACATCGGGAGCCACATTCGGTACAGTCACCAGAAAGGCAGCATCCTGAACGGCATTGGCCGTATTTCTGTGGTCGGGGTGGTAATCGTACGGACGGTGTGTAATTACCACATCGGCATTCCAGTTTCGGATAATACGTATAATATCGTGGCGTAATTTAAGTGTTGGCATCAACTCTGCATCGTGGTTGTCAAGCACTTTATAGCTTACGCCAATCCGTTTCCCCGCTTCTTCGGCTTCATTTATTCGTATTTTGGCCAGCGCACCGCCGCCCTTGTTAAAATGTCCGGCATCGCCATTGGTAAGTGATACAAACAATACATTATGCTCCATTTGTGCAAACTGATAAGCGGTGCCTCCAACATCCACATCGGCATCATCGGGGTGGGCGCCAATTACAACAACGTTTATTTTTGATTGCTGTGCGTGCGTAGCAAAAACGAAAAAAAAGCTTAACAGGAGAATAATCGTAGTTCTCATAATTAGGTAGTTTAGTTTTGTTTAGGTTTCTAAGTTAGTTTTTTTTTGGTAAACTTATGTAACTGCAATGCCTGATTTTTTTGATCAGAAGTAAGATCTCCTCCCATCCTGATTAATCGGGATGTACTCCTCCTTAAAAGAGAGCCTGGCCCGACTCTTCGTGGGGAAGAGAACCGCGTGTACAGCGGTGAGGTGGAGAAGGTATTTAACAATACAGAACAACAAGGAATAGAACAAAATCTGATATCTTTGAATCACAACCAATTTAAACCAATTATGCAACGACGAAACTTTATTAAAACTACCGGGCTGGTAACTGTCGGAGTAAGTATGGCTGGACCTTTGTCCGCCTCACAATCGCAAATTACAAACGCTTTACCTCACTGGCGCGGATTTAACCTGCTCGATTATTTTTCACCGGCGAAAGGCAGTAGCGCCGGCGGTTCCACCGAAGAGGATTTTAAATGGATGGCCGACTGGGGGTTTAATTTTGTCCGTATTCCGATGGCGTATCCGCGATACTTAAAATTTGATCCTTCAAAGAACATTACGCCCGATGAGGTTTTGAATTTCGATGAGAAAGAAGTCGATAATATTCAGCAATTAGTTGATACAGCCAATAAATACGGACTGCATGTAAGTTTGAACCTGCACCGCGCCCCGGGATTTTGCGTAAATGCCGGCTTTAATGAGCCTTATAACTTGTGGCAGGACGAAAAGGCGCAGGAAGCTTTTTACATGCACTGGGGAATGTGGGCCAAACGTTTTGCCTCGTATTCCAGCAAGCAAATCAGTTTCGATTTGGTGAACGAGCCTTGTAGCCGCGAGGATATGAACGACCAGTTTTCGCAGCGCGGGCCAATACCCGGGGCGTTGTATCGCAAAGTGGCCAAAACAGCGTTGGAAACCATCCGTAGCCATAATCCTGGGCATTTGGTAGTGGCCGATGGAAACAATGTGGGAGCCGATGTGATTCCTGAGCTATTTGATTTGGAAATCGGTCAGAGTTGCCGGGGTTATTATCCGCATTATGTGTCGCATTACCGCGCTCCGTGGGTATGGGAAAATCTGGATGATGCACCAATGCCGGTTTGGCCGGGCGAAATCGATGGAAATCAATTCAGCCGCGAAAGCATTGAGGAGTTTTACAAACCCTGGATTGATGCCGTGAAAAACGGAGTAGGTGTACATTGTGGCGAATGCGGTTGCTGGCGCGAAACACCACACGATGTTTTTCTGAGTTGGTTCGGAGATGTGCTTAGCGTGTTGGCCGAAAACAAAATAGGTTTTGCCTTATGGAATTTCAGGGGCGATTTTGGATTGCTCGATTCCGGAAGAAAAGACATTGAATACGAAGACTGGCACGGACACAAACTGGATAGAAAATTGCTGGAGTTATTGCAGAAGTATTAGAAAAGTGCTTCTGATTATTTTTAGCAAGCCTTGCTATTTTTTCACCGTGGCTTAAGCCCAGTGACTGTAATGTGAATAGACAAAAAGGCTTTAGCCATTAATACCAAATTGACCACAAAATGCCGCATATGAATTTGTTCTTTTCCGTTTCTACTGCGTTGAAAAATTATAACGTAGCTCGGCTATGCTAAAATTTTTCGCCTTGTACAAACGGAAAATAACCGGCATATCCAATACGGCATTTTATCATCAAATTGGTATTATCTCTAAAATCACCGCCCTGAAGGACGGTACTAAACCAGTCGCAAATAAAAAGCCCCGTTCTGTATTTGTTTGAATTATACAGAGCGGGGCTTTACTTCCGTCTTCGGTCTTCGATCCCGACGCGTTGGTCGGGACTAGTGATACTTCGCATTTTCGCTTCGCCAGGCTCACAAAAATGGAGAATCACTTAGCTTCCTATGCCATCAGCTTTTTATATTTAAAACGTTTTGGAGTTTCGTTACCCATGCGTTTTTTGCGGTTTTCTTCGTATTCCGAGAACGAACCTTCAAAGAAATGCACATGTCCATCGCCTTCAAACGCCAGAATATGCGTGGCAATGCGGTCGAGGAACCAGCGGTCGTGCGAAATTACAACGGCACAGCCTGCAAAGTTATCCAAACCTTCTTCCAGCGCACGCAGTGTGTTTACATCGATATCGTTGGTGGGCTCATCAAGCAGCAACAGGTTACCTTCCGATTTTAAAGCCAGTGCCAGGTGCAGACGGTTACGCTCACCACCTGAAAGTACGCCGCATTTCTTTTCCTGATCGGCACCATTAAAATTAAAACGCCCTACATAAGCACGGGCATTGGCTTGTTTGTTGCCCAGCATTATGGTTTCCGTTCCGCCTGAAATAACCTGGTAAACTGTTTTCTCCGGGTCGATGGCTGCGTGGGTTTGATCGACGTAACTTACTTTTACGGTTTCGCCAATGTCGATGCTTCCGGCGTCGGCTTCCAGTTGTTTCATAATCAGTTTGAAGAGTGTGGTTTTTCCGGCACCGTTTGGCCCAATAACACCGATAATTCCGGCAGGGGGTAGTTTAAAGCTTAGGTCTTCAAACAACAGTTTATCGCCAAAACCTTTTTTCACTCCTTCCATTTCAACTACTTTGTCGCCCAGGCGCGGACCGTTCGGAATAAAGATCTCCAGTTTTTCTTCTTTCTGTTTGGCATCTTCATTCAGCATTTTATCGTAAGCACTTAAACGGGCTTTACTTTTTGCATGACGCGCTTTCGGTGCCATTCGAACCCATTCCAGCTCGCGTTCCAGTGTCTTTTTACGTTTCTGGCTGCCTTTTTCTTCCTGCTCCAGACGTTTCGATTTTTGCTCCAGCCACGAGGTGTAGTTTCCTTTCCAGGGAATTCCCTGGCCGCGGTCGAGTTCCAGAATCCAGCCGGCAACATTATCCAGGAAATAACGGTCGTGCGTAATGCAAATAACCGTTCCTTTATACTGATCGAGGTGGGCTTCCAGCCACAAAATACTTTCGGCATCCAAGTGGTTGGTAGGCTCATCCAGAAGAAGTACATCAGGTTCCTGTAACAATAAACGGCACAGTGCAACACGGCGGCGCTCACCACCCGAAAGCTCGCTTATAGGCTGATCGTTTGGCGGACACTGCAACGCATCCATGGCTCGTTCCAGTTTGCTGTCGAGGTTCCAGGCATCCAGTGCATCCATTTTTTCCTGCAACTCGGCCTGTTCTTTCATCAGCTCATCCATTTTATCCGGGTTCTCATACACCTCCGGCAATCCGAACTGCTGGTTGATTTCTTCGTAGCGGTTCAGTATGTCAACGGTTTCCTGCGTACCTTCTTTTACCACATCAATAACGGTTTTGCTTTCGTCGAGTTGAGGCTCCTGTTCGAGCAAGCCAACCGAATAGCCCGGTGCAAAAACCAATTCGCCGTTAAAAGCTTCATCCTGTCCGGCAATAATTTTTAGCAGGGTCGATTTTCCCGATCCGTTTAAACCGATGATACCGATTTTGGCTCCAAGGAAAAACGAAAGCGAAATGTCTTTGATTACTGTTTTACTTGGTGGGTAGGTTTTACTCACCTTATACATCGAAAAAATTATTTTCTTGTCGTCGCTCATTTTGTTTGTTTTTGTTCTGCCGCAAAAGTACGAAATTGTTTAAAGAGAAGCTACGTGCCGCGAGTTGCTAGCAACGAGTTTTTGTTATACCAATTGTACTTTATTTTGCCGCATGGCAATAAGAGAGTTTACAATGGTTTATTCCGATAATACAGCAAAGGAGGAGACTGAACGAAGTGAAAGTATGCGACATTTTGTTGTTAAATCGGTATTAGTGCTGGTTTTCGTGTATAGTCAGCATTTTTGTTGTCAAAATCTTCTTCAATTTGTACCACAGAGTTGCACAAAGAAGGCTCAGAGTTACGCGGAGAGAAAGGCAAAAGAGGCAAAAGGCAAAAGACAAAAGACAAAAAAGGCAAAAGTTTCAATATTACAATAATCAATGTTCAATGAATAATGACTAACATCCAATGAATAGAATTCAGTATGTCCTTCAATTCCATAATCCTTCAATCCTTCAGTCCGTCCCTCAATCCCTTTTACATCGGAATGCCACCACCAGCGGCTCCAAAACCCGAGAATATTCCGAACAGAATCATTCCAATTATCATTATGGGGTAGAGACACATAGCAACAATCATGATAATGCCAAAGGTTTTGTAATGTGCCCTCAGGTTGTTGAAAGCAACGGACAGTTGATCCTGTTTTCCTAGAGCAACGGCCTGTTTTATGCTGCTTGAAAAACGAAACAAATAATAAATGGGAAGGAAATATACACCCGCAAAAACGATGTATAAAAATCCGAATAAAGCCATAGGAAACGGGAGTATGCCTGGTTTTGCTACAGGAACAAATGCCGCCATGATACTCACACTGATTCCTCCCAATACCATAAATCCGGTTCCTATAAATCCGAGGATGGACAAAAACTGGCTCCATTTTCCGGCACTGTGCAGGTTGTGGTTAATTTCTTCAGTAAGTTCAAGTAAGGCAGGTTTAACTTCCGCTTGGTTCTCTGTTGGAAGTATTTCTTCGTTAAAGGTTTTTTCGGTATTCATTTTTTATTGTTAGGTAATTTTGATTTTTGTTATATGCGGAAAAGTTTCAACCTTTTGCAGCCAATCAGGTAAAGCAATTAGTACGAGGGGCTGAAAATTAGTTATGTATCGGTGTATATTATTTTATGTACTGGTAGCTAACAAAAGCAAAACGTTGGCCATCGGGCGACCACGAAGGTACGTTAATGGTTCCCTGTCCGCCGGTGAACGAGCACAGGGTTTTTACCGATCCGTTGGCGAGGTTCATCAGGCGCAACGACACATCTTTCATGCCCGGGTGTGCACTTCCCTGGTCTTCGTGATAACTGATATACACAAAACTTTTTCCATCGGGAGACGGGTGTGCAAACCAGTTGGAATACTTGTCATTGGTTAGTTGTTTTTTATTCGCTCCGTCGACATCCATTTGCCAAATCTCCATTTTACCTGAGGCCATTGAGTTATAGTAAATCGTTTTCCCGTCGGGCGAATATTCCGGTCCGTCGTCCAAACCGGGCTCAGTGGTTAAGCGGCTTTCTTCGCCGCCATCAACCGAAATGGTATACACGTCGTATTCGCCATTGCGCTCGGCACAATAGGCCAGTCGTTTTCCATCGGGCGACCAGCCATGCCAGTACGAAGGAACGTTTGGGGTTACCGCTTTTGGTGTTCCGCCTTCTATCGGTAATACAAAAATTCGCGAACCTTGTTTTGCTGGTTCTCCGTTAACCGGCTCAGATTCGGCCTGATGACTAATTGCCAGCCATTTGCCA
Organism: Draconibacterium orientale; assembly: GCF_900111425.1. Classification (NCBI taxonomy): domain Bacteria; kingdom Pseudomonadati; phylum Bacteroidota; class Bacteroidia; order Marinilabiliales; family Prolixibacteraceae; genus Draconibacterium; species Draconibacterium orientale. The sequence continues at coordinate 13,998 of NZ_FOHT01000041.1, forward strand.
TTGAATGAAATGCCGTGGTCGTTATTGCAACGGTCGGCAAAGCCGGTGTTTATCAGTGTCTTATTGTTTGTTTTCAGATCTACTTTATACAATTTGCCATGCTGGTTGATAATCAGGAAATTGCCGTCGCGACTCCAGTTGGGGGCTTCAAAATGGTCTTCTTCAATTAGGACTATCTCGCGTTCATCCGTCTCAATATTATAAATTTCCAGAGTGGATTTTATATTTCCTGATTGTTGTGCAAAAGTGACTAAAGGGAGTAATAATAAAGTAAGCAAATAAAGTTTTTTGTTCATCGCAGAATTTTTAGTTGGTTGCTAAAGTTAATAATTTGTTTGAAGTTTTTATGTTATCGATGAGCAGTGAACGGAATTATTCAGCAATGCCTTTTTTGTAGGTTTCCAGTGCCCGGTTACGGGCCATTTTATGGTCAACCATCGGAGCGGGGTAGCTAAGATCCTGAAATTCGGGTACCCATTTTTTGATGTAAAGCATTTCGTTATCGAACTTTTTCACCTGTTCGGTTGGATTAAAAACGCGGAAATAGGGTGCTGCATCGCAACCGGTTCCTGCGGCCCATTGCCAGTTGCCGTTGTTCGACGAGAGTTCAAAATCAAGCAGTTTTTTGGCAAACCAGGCCTCTCCCCATCGCCAGTCGATTAGCAGGTGTTTGCACAAAAAGCTGGCTGTTATCATTCGTACGCGGTTGTGCATGTAGCCGGTTTTATTTAGCTCGCGCATTCCGGCATCCACAATGGGGTAGCCGGTTTCGCCTTTACACCAGCGCTCGAATTCCTTCTCGTTATTACGCCACTGAATGCCGTTGTATTTGGTACGGAAATTCTCGTTCACCACGCGAGGAAAATGAAAGAGGATCTGCATAAAAAACTCGCGCCATACCAGCTCGCTCAAAAAATCGGGCGATTGTTGATACACCTGCTGCACAATTTGCCGGATACTTACTGTTCCAAAACGAAGATGAACACTTAAGTTGCTGGTACCGTGAACTGCCGGAAAGTTTCGTGTTTTCCTGTAATTTTTAACCACTGATAAATCGTAGTCTTCAACCTCGATATCGGATTTTTGAAAACCGATATCTTCCAAAGTAGGCACTGACGATTCAATGGCCGCGAATGCATTCTTTTTCAATTTCTCCTCAATTTTTATTTGCTGTGGATTAAAATGCTCAAGCCATTTATTTTTGTAGGGCGTAAAAACGGTGTAAGGCGTTCCGTCGGCTTTTAATACTTCGTGAGGCTCGAAAATTACCTGGTCTTTATGCGCGAACGCTGAAATATTGTTTTTCTGCAGAAGTTGCTGTACCTGCTCATCGCGTTTAGTGGCATAGGGTTCGTAATCGCGGTTGAAGTGTACTTCGCTAATTTCAAAACCGCTGATCAGTTCTTGCCAGATTTTGAACGGATCGCCGGTTTTAACCAGCAATCCCGAGTTCATTTCACGCAGTTGCCGATCAATTTTTGTAAGTTGCTGGTGAATAAAAGTTACGCGGGCGTCGTCTTTATCCAGCTCATCCAGAATATTGGTGTCGAAAATAAAAAGCACCGCTGTTTTGTTGCCATTTTTCAGGGCATGTTGTAGTGCGGTATTATCAGTCAGTCGTAAATCGCGTCGTAACCAAGCGATGTTAATCATATTCATTTTCTTTTTGCAAATGTAAGTTTTCATCCTTTAACAATGTTCGCTAGCATTCGTTTAAAAACAAGTGAACGAAGCGGCTTGTAAAGGTACCAATACATTCTTCCCCAAAGTCCTTTGTGCAGCAACACAGGCAATAGTCTTTTTCCTATGTGTCCGGTAGCTCCGGTTAATAGAATTCGCATGGCGCTAATCGTTAAACAGAATTGTTTATAAACCTTAAAACAGTAACGTATTTGTTAAAAGGATGTTCGGGGCGATTTTTCAGAATAAATAAGAATTATAGTTTACAGGGCTTCCAGTTCTTCGCGGTAATCGTATTGCAAATCTTCGTGAAGCATGGAAATTACTTTTTGTATGCGTTTTACCTGGGTAAGGTACATATTAAAAACAACCCGGCTGCGTTTGTAATTCAGGCCCGAGTCTTTTAGCTTTTTGCAGAAATACAGTAAGAGTTCAATTTCCGTTTCTTTTTTACCCGAAAAACGAATGTGCTTTTTGGTGGTTTTTAAAACTTTCCGAATTGTTTTTTTGGCCAGGTAAAAGCTGCTTCGGTTCAGGCTCATAAATTCCAGATCGATTTCTTCTTTCACCTGCCTGATGTATTCGTCCTCGTTATAAGCTTCAAACAAAAGATAGCTCAGTAGTTCTTTATTATCTTTTTTGTACTTGGCCAGCCGCGTTATTACATCTTGCAAAACCTCGGGCGGCAGGTTCTTTAGTTCTTTTTTTATGTTGCTCAGCGAGGCAATTTCCATAGCCTGCAAATTAACCTAAAACTTTCTTTTTATGCGAAACACTGGCTAAAACTTTTACCTAAGATCAGTAATGTTTGATTTCGTAGAACAGCCAACAACACAATTTCAGGGGTAACGGTATTTGAATGCAGGTGAATAACAGTTAACGAATTTTGCAGAGTAAAACCTGACGTTGGTTGGTGGTTATTTACTGAATGCTGAATTAAAAAGCATTGCATCAGGTAGTTACGTAAATTTGAAGTGTAAAAACAATTAAAACAGTACCACGATGAAAACAAAACTAGTTCTATTAAGCATTTGCCTTGCACTATTAAGCATGGGCGCCACCGCAAAAATTAAAGACGGAAAGGCAATGACCGGAAACTCACTTACCGAATTTGGTAGGTATACTATTGTTAATTCAAGTACACCAATGGTTTACGAAGATCAGGTGTTGGAAACTTACGAGTTAACGTACGAAAATATCAGCAATCCTGTTCGAATTGGTGTTTTGTGCGAAGATGAAAAAAAATGTACAACATTTATCGTTCGCACCGACGAGTTTGAAATTGAATATGCCTGCAGAAACCATGTGTTTGGAGTGAAGAAAATGGAGGCTCGTTTCCAGCAACTGCCAAAAGAAGAAATGGATTTGAAACTGGATAGAGTTGCCTACTACGCTCAGCGGGTAATTTGCCAGAACAAAAAATCGCAGGACGATTTGCTGGGCTTGATTGCCTGTTATTTCCCTGATTTGGTGAAAGACGAATATCAGGCCAGCTTTTAAAACGAATTACAGTACAGCGCAATTTTTTTCATAGAAGTATGAAAAGATGACCCCCGCCAGAGGGGCGGGGGTTTTTTCTCTCAACAGAAAATAAAAAACAGAAAACATTGAAAAGACAGAGTGAGTAGAATATGAAAGGGTAATATAAAATTAGTGAGTAGTTTGCTCGAAGGCCCTGCGTTGTTGCAATGCAGGGCTTTTCAATGAATAGAAGTTTTTTTGCTGCAAAACGACAAATTCTGTCAGTCAACGGCAGGATTTCGCCGCCAGTCTGATGTTAAACTCCAAAGTGCTTTTATAAATGTTTTTACCTTTATGATAGGGGAGTTAATGGTATGAACAAATTAATGTACAATAACAGTGTGCTTTACCGGGGAACAAGGCATCTTTTATTCTTTGTGGTTACCGTGGTATTGTTTACGGGTATTTTATTTGTTCAAAGCGAAAACGATAGTCTGCTCCATATTTTTGAAATCACATTGGGCAATGCCTTTTTCTTTTTTGGCTATGCATACATCACTATTTTTCTTTTGGTTCCCGAGCTGTTGTTAAAGGCTAAGCCACTTTGGTTTATCATTGTTTTTTTACTGGTGGGAATTGGATTGTCGGCACTAAAATTATTGTTCTCCGATTATATTTTCTACGCCTCAATTGCCCCCGAAAATATTTCCGGAAACGGAGTTTTTAATCTTCGTTTAATTGTGATGAATACAAAAGACATGACCTTTATTGTGGCTCTGTTTTGTATTGCCAAATATGTTAAAGATTACATCCTTACTGAAAACCTGCGGAAAAAACTGGAACAACAGCACCGGAAAGCGCAAACAACACTTTTGCAATCGCAGTTCGATCCGCATTTCATGTTTAATACCATTAATAATTTGTATGCTTTGTCGTTGCTTAATCCCGTTAAAACCAGCGAGGTAATCAGCCGCATGAAAATTGTACTCACCTATATAATTAACGAAAGCCTGAAAGAATTTGTAACGCTAAAAGATGAAGTGGAGCTGGTGGAGAATTACCTTCAGCTGGAGAAATTGCGTTACGGGAAACGCTTAAAGGTAAGTTACACAACCGAGGGAGACTTAACCAATGCGCAAATTCCTCCAATGGTATTGTTTCTGCTTATTGAAAATAGTTTTAAACACGGCAGCAGTTTAGATGCAGGCGCACCCTGGATTTCCATTTTGGTACAAGCAACTAATGAAAAAATAATTATTGAAACCGAAAACAGCAAGCCCGAAGGATTGCAGAAAAAGACCAAAGAAATTGAACGCGGAAGTGGCTACAGCGCCTTAAAAAGGCGCCTGAACATTATTTACAACGGACAGGGCTATGATTTGAAAGTGAAAGATTTGGGCGACCGATTTAAAGTGCGCCTCGAGTTAAAAAGTACACATGAAGACAGGCATCTTACATATCGCTAAACGGAATTATATTTTGCATGTCGTTTTTTGGCTGGCATGGGTAATAGCATTCACTTTTATTCAAACTTTGAATGAAGGAATTGGTTCCTTGCATATATGGCTCATGTATTACCTGCTTACTTTGCCTGTTTTTGTAACACACACTTATTTAATTGCTTACTGGCTTTTACCCAGAACATTCTTCAAAGGGCGTTATTTACTGTTTGCAGCAGGTATTTTCGTCCTCCTCATTGTATTTTCGGTAATTGAATTAGTGGTAAGCAACTACCTTGTATTTTGGCTTTTTGATAAAAGCAGGATGTTTGCTCCCGGATTTCTGAATCTTAAAAATATAGTGATCAGCGGAGTTGGTAATCATTATATTATTTTGGTATTTCTGGCTATAAAAGCCGGTAGTTCGTGGTACCGGGCCGAATATCAGAAAGAAGAATTGCTACGTTCGAAATTGGAAACCGAACTGGAAATTTACCGCTATCAATTACAACCCCGCATTGTTTTGGAACTGATTGAAGAGCTGGAAGTTCAGTCGTTAAAAAAGGAAGAAACGGCACCGGAAATGATAATAAATATCTCGAATTTCCTGAATCGTTTCCTCTACGAAGGAAAAGAAGAACTAATACCGCTGGAGTTGGAAGTAAAGTTGCTGGAGGAGTTTATGACCATTCATAACCATGCTTTGGGCGAGCGGTTAAAAAGTAATTTTATCGTTAGCGGAAACCTGAAATCGTACGTCGTTCCGCCACTTTTACTGCTTCCGTTTATAAATTCGGCAATAAAAATGGCCTACGAGTGTAACGAAACCTATGAAAGTACAGTCATAATAAAAGCGGAGCGAAAGTATTTGCTGTTTTCGTTTACCTTTTGGTGCGACAACAGTTTTACGATTGCCGATAACGAAGACAATAAAATTACCTACCGGCGTTTAAACTATAATTTCCCCGGAAAACACCGGTTGGTAGAGAACATTGATGACAATTTTAGAGAATTTAGTATAGAAATTTACCCGTAAAAGTGTAACACTATACCTGTTTTTCGTACTATTTTACTAACAGATTGAAAACAGACTGAAGCTTGTGCTTCGGATTTAACAGAAAACAAAAGCTAATTTCGTATTACCATGAAAACTAAGTGCCTCATTATTGATGATGAGCCTCTTGCACGCGACTTGATGCGCTCTCACATTGAAAAATTAGATAATTTTGAAATTTGTGCCGAATGCGGCGATGCCATGAAAGCCTTGCAGGAACTTCATAATCACAAAATTGATCTGATGTTTATGGATATTCAGATGCCCCAGATAACCGGGATCGAATTTCTGCGAACATTAAAAAATCCGCCAAAAGTAATTATTACCACCGCCTACCGCGAATATGCCCTGGAAGGTTTCGAACTGGACGTGGTTGATTTCTTGCTGAAACCAATTACGTTCGAGCGTTTCTTAAAATCGGTAAATAAATATTACCAGTCGGTTCAGGACGATGCGCCGGCCGCTCAACCCATCCCGTCAACCAATGGAAAAACCGACGAAGCCTTTATATATGTGAAGGAGAATAAAAAGGTTTTGAAAGTGCATTTAAACGAAATACTTTACGTTGAGGGGTTAAGCGAGTACGTGCAGATTTACACCACCGACAAAAAGATCATCACAAAAACCAGCATGACCCACATGTCGCAAAAACTGCCCGACAGTGGTTTTATGCGCATCCATAAATCGTTTATTGTGTCGCTGTCGAAAATCGAAGCATTTACCTCAACCAGTATCGAAGTGCCGGGAAAAGAATTGCCGATTGGACGCAGTTATAAAAATGCGGTGCTTGAAGTTTTGCAGCTTCAGGGCTGAGCAAGTGCTCCGGCATTTACAAATAGTTGCCAGAGTTTTAAAATTCCCGAATTTTCATCATCCAACGATTTTATTGGCGAAAGTTGCAGATACGAACTTCGTTGTTGATTAACAGCCATTAAGTTGAGTTCTGTGTCATCCAGAATCGGAATTTTATGCACACATAAAGTTAACACCGTTTTTAAAGTTGTGGCGCGTACCCGAATGGTGTGTTTCGAGAATTTTGCCGGATGAATATGAATGAAACGATTGGCCTGAATTCCTTTTTTTATCAGCCATTTCGATTCGTCGGGTAAAGTAATTTTTTTCCACTCCGCGGTTCCCATCCACTTGTTGAAAGCGGTTTTGGTGGTAATGTTTTTTGTTTCGAAGTAGGTGAGGGTAGCCTTGCAAATTTGCTCGGGCGTTAATTCTCCGAGGTAAAAATCGAAAAGGTTATTCCCAATCAAAAGCATTGTTTTTTCGGTAACGCTCCAGTCGCTTTTTTGCCATTCAGCCATTTCGCTCAGCAGAAAACTGAAATGATGTTTGTAAGGATTATATTGGATCGGTAACGGAATTTCAGGCGGCATTTGAATTGCTTTTGAAACATTTCAATAAATTTACCATAAAAGATGAACATGGCACTTTATCCACTCCATAAATATTTTGTTTTTAACGATCGGCTTTTGCCGGTTTCCACTTTTGTGCCGGCCGAAAACGAAGGCGGCATTTACGAAGTTTTACGTGTTGTTAACGGAATTCCACTGTTTTTAGATGAACATTTGCAACGTATGCAGTTATCGGCAGAATTGGCCGGAAAAGAAATCCGTTATACCTGTGCGCAGTTGGAGGCCTTTTTAAATCAGCTAATTGTACGAAATGAGGTGGATGAGGGGAATGTGCTGATTTCGTGCAAAACCAACCTGAAAGCTTTTTTTATCGCGCATAATTATCCTTCGGCAGAACAGTACAAACTTGGAATTCGTTGCGGATTGTTACACGCTGAACGTATGAATCCAAACGCCAAAGTTTTTCAAACCGAAGTACGCAAACAAGCCAACCGACTGATGGAAACCTTAGGTTTTTACGAAGTGCTGTTGGTTGATCATGAAGAGCGAATTACCGAAGGAAGCCGAAGTAATGTGTTTTTTATAAGAGGCAATGAAATAATTACACCTCCGGGCAAGCAGGTGTTGTTGGGAATCACCAGGCAAAAAACAATTGCCTGTGCTAATCGCCTCAAGCTAAAAGTAGTTGAGGATGAAATACAACTGGATGGATTAACTGGTTTTGATGCCGCTTTTATAACCGGTACTTCGCCAAAAGTACTTCCGGTAAACGAAGTGGACGGGCATTGTTTTGATGTCGACAATAAAGTATTACGAAGTCTGATGATTGAATACGATAAAATTATTCAGGAAGACATAAAAAAAAGATTGTCAGGAAAAGCGGTTAATTAAACATCTTGCCTGACAACCTTTTATTATCTGATAGAGATATTACAACCGGTCTCTTAAAATCTTTTCAATCTCAACATAATCCATATCCTGCTTCTCGCCCAGTTTTGCTTCGCTTTGTTTAAAGCGGTCAACAATTTTAGCGATGGTGCTTTCAGGTACATCGTAATCCGATAGGCGGCATGGTACGCCTAACGATTCGAAGAACTCAACTGTTCGTGCAATAACGGCGTCAATTCTTTCCTCCTCATTTCCTTCTGTAATTCCCCAAATGCGTTCGCCATATTGTAAAATCTTGTCTTTTTTATTGGCGCGTTTAATATTCATTACACCTGGCAATACAATGGCCAGTGTTCGTCCGTGGTCGATTCCGTGGAAAGCAGTCAGTTCGTGGCCTATAACGTGTGTCGACCAGTCTTGCGGAACACCAACGGCAATCATTCCGTTCAATGCCATTGTTGCGCACCACATAAAGTTGGCTGCCGCGTCGTAGTTTTTACGGTCGGCCAAAACCTTCGGACCTTCTTCAATAAGTGTGGTCAGAATACTTTCTGCCAGCCTGTCCTGAAGCGGCGAATTTACTTTAAAAGTCAGGTATTGCTCCATTACGTGTATAAAAGCATCAACAACGCCGTTGGCTACCTGACGGTCGGGTAAGGTAAACACACATTCCGGATCGAGCACCGAAAACTGCGGCATTACCAGCGGCGAACCAAAAGCCTTTTTCTCTTGTCTTTCGGCACGGGTAATTACAGAATTCCCGTTCATCTCCGATCCTGTTGCCGGCAGCGTTAAAACAGCTCCCAGTGGCAAGGCTTTTTCAACGGATACGCCAGCTGCAAGAATATCCCACGGATCGCCATTTTCATATAAGGCAGCAGCTGCAATAAATTTGGTGGCATCGAGCACCGAACCTCCACCAACTGCCAGCAGAAAATCAATATTTTTTTCTTTTACAACATCAACGGCTTTCATACAGGTTTCGTAATGCGGGTTCGCCTCAATTCCGCTAAACTCTGCAACCGTGCAACCTTTTAATGCTGCCATTACCTGGTTGTAAACTCCGGTGCGTTTTATGCTTCCGCCACCGTAAATCATTAAAATGTTCGCATCAGCCGGAATTTCACCGGCAAGTTTCGAAATTGATTCTTTTCCAAAAAGAATTTTAACCGGATTTTTGAATTCAAAATTGTACATGAAATTTATTTTTGGTTATTTCAACTGTCATCTGAAACAGGGTGTGCCTGTTTGTTGTTCAAAGATATAAAATGTGGCAGAAAAGATATTCGAAACGAGAGCTTGATTTCCGGGAAGATATTCCGAACTATTCCGACGAACAATTAATTGAGGTGCTGAAAATGCGCGACCATTATCAGCCGGAAGCAGCAAAGCTGGCCATTCAGGAAGCCCTGAAACGCGGCATCATTCATTCGGAACAGGATCTGTTTTCTGAAGAATACCGGTGCCACGAGATGCGGTTTTCGCTTTTTCCAAAAATTAAAAAGGATCGAAACCGAATAAAAATCAGAAGAAGTATTGCACGCAGTATGGTCATTTGTTCCGTGCTTCCGGTAGTTTATGGTTTAATAGAAATGAAAAACGGAAGCAGGTGGGAAGGAGCGGGGATCTTACTTTTTGGATTGCTGTGGTTGTTTTGTTCAGCACAACTCATTAAAGTATTTCATGTACTTTTTATAAGGTGCTTAATGAGCGGAACGGTTCTTGGAGTATCGTACATTTTTTATCGGCTCATTTCTTCGCAGACCACTGTTTTAATGGATTTTTTTCTGGTTTTAGTTCTTGCCGGTTTAATCTTTTATGGACTGATTTTTATGCTGAGAAATGCCCGAAACTAAAAACAGAAGTTGTTCTTAAATCTTCCATTTATCTTGAAAAATCACGTATTCATCGAAATAAGTACGAATATCAATGTATAAGATTCTACCTTTGAATCGTTTTAAAAAATAAAGTCATGAAACGAACATGAATTTTCTTCATTCTAAATTCAAAAACAAGAATGATTAAAATTTATGTGAGTTCCTGAATGTCTTCAAATTTTTTGAACATTCAGAAATCAAAAAATTTTAAACAGATGAAACGAACATGAATTTTTATTCTTCAGGTTCACAAACCTGCCTTTCGCAGGCAGGCAAGAAGAATTAAAATTCATCGAGAGTTACATCGAATACAAATGAAATAAACAATTTTAATGAGATGAAAACATTATTTCTGTTCAGCTTATCAATTTTATTTGCGTTAAACCTTACGGCACAAAACGATACCGATTGGGATTCGCGTCGGTTTGATCTCGACAATTTTTCGGCCATTTACCTTGAAGGCAGTTACAAAGTGTTTTTGTCGCAGGGAAACCAAAGTACATTAACGGTAAAAACTCCGGATAACGATGTGTTGGATGAACTGGATATTGAAAACCGGGGCGATGAGCTGCGGGTGGTTGTCGATCGAAACTTTATTAATTACGAGCGCATTCATTTGTATGTTACTTTTAAAAAGCTGAATGAAATTAAAGTACAGGGCGGATTAAATTTGAGCACCGATGGTTACCTCGATTTGAATAATTTATATGTGCATGTTGAAGGTGGTGCTAAGATTGATTTGGAAGTGAAAGCCGATGATATTGAGTTGGTTGGCGAAGGAGGTGTGCTGGTTCAGTTGAGTGGAGTGGCCGAGAGTTTGGATGTAAAACTATCTGGTGCCGGACACGTTGATGCTGAAGATCTTCGCGTGAACGATGCCCGATTTGAAATTGAGGGTGTTGGAACCGGATCGGTACATGCCGTTGAAACACTGCACGCTAAAATTGAAGGCGTTGGTAAAGTTCGCTACAAAGGAAATCCAAAAGTTACGCGCGATATTGAAGGGTTGGGAAGCGTAAAAAGAGACTAAAAAATACAACTCGTACCTAACTACTACAAAGGGTACAAATTTTCTTAGGTTTGGTTTTGGGTTAAAAGGCTATCATTGGGTGGCCTTTTTCTTTTGTTTTTCTCTCCTTTTGCAAGGAAATAGTAACAATTAAGCTATTTTGGAAGCACCTGTGAAATGATCGTAAAGTATTTATTTCCTGCCGGAGGCCTTCATTTTTGCTTTGATGCAAAAACGAAGCAAAAAGATCAAGGCTGCTTTTGGCTTTTGCCCTCCATTTTCATAAAACCAAAGATCGGACGGGTGATCTCCTCGTTCCCTCGGAGCTTCCCGCTCTCTCTAAGGTTTCATTTCAATTCCAAGCAATAACCAAAAGAGGCCGTTCCACTTATGTGTCGGAAGCATATCAAAAGATACTTCGTAGCGTCGGCCTCGGCCAATGAGCCGGAAAACAAGTGGTGATGGCGTAAAAAATTACTGATGTTTGAGGAGGTACGACGAGTTTCAGGAATTTTAGCCAGCATCACGTAGCTTTTGCGAGTGAAGTGGGCGCAGCCTTGAGTTTTTTGTTTACTTATTGTCTCAAGACAAAAAGTAAAATCGGCCCGATAGGGCAAAAGCAATATTAAGTTACTTGAACGTAGTCTTCCATCTGACACTTCCGATATGCTGCTCTTTTGTATTCGCAAACAGCAATAACAAACCAATCAGGATTTACATTGTTTTTGAAGCGGTAATTATGGTTTTTGTATTAAAATTATTGCCCGAGCTCATTAATTGTGTTTATTTTGAATTCACTAATTTTTCAAAAAAGTAAAATGAAGAAAATTGCACTTTTTATTTTAATTGTTATGACGATAGTTAGTTGTACGCAAAAGGAGTCGGGGCAGGTTGCTAAAAACTATGTGCCTGAAACGCCGAAATTAAGTTCAGACGTAATGACTCCCGAAGTTTTGTGGTCGTTTGGCCGGCTTGGTGGAGCACAGGTCTCACCCGATGGCTCTACCGTTCTTTACACGGTAACCTATTACAATATTGAGGAGAATAAGTCGTACCGCGATATTTACACCATTCCGGTTGCGGGGGGCGAAGCCAAAAATATTACCAACACCGCCAGTAACGAATACAATGTGGTTTGGCGCCCCGATGGCAAAAAGATCGGTTATTTGTCATCGGCTTCCGGCAGCGTTCAGTTGTGGGAAATGAATCCTGACGGCAGTAATAAACAACAGGTCTCTGAAATCGAAGGTGGAATTTTCGGGTTTCAGTATGCACCGGATCTATCGAAAATTTATTACCTGCAAACCGTTAAGCTCGATAACGATATTCACGATCTTTTCCCCGATTTGCCAAAAGCCAATGCGCGACTGGAAACCGATATTATGTACCGCCACTGGGATACCTGGCACGATTACACTTATAACCATATTTTTATTGCCGACTATTCAGATGGAAAGGTAGGCGAAGGAAAAGACATAATGGCCGGCGAACGTTTTGATTCGCCCATGAAACCTTTTGGCGGAACCGAACAAATCGTTTGGAGTCCCGATTCAAAAACACTGGCTTATGTTTGTAAGAAAAAAGTGGGTCGCGAATATGCTGTTTCTACCAATTCGGATATTTACTTGTATGATGTGGTAAGTGGCGAAACCAGCAATTTTACCGAAGGAATGATGGGCTACGATCAAAATCCGTTTTACTCGCCCGACGGAAAATACCTGGCCTGGGAAAGTATGGAGCGCGATGGTTACGAAGCTGATAAAAACCGTTTGTTTGTTGCCGATCTGGAAACCGGCGAAAAGAAAGATTACTCGGCCAATTTCGATCAGAATGCGGCTTCTCTGAGTTGGAGTGCCGACTCAAAATCAATCTATTTCATCAGCGATATTCATGCAACCGACGAGATTTATAAACTGGAATTAGCCGACAATTCGATTGTGCGTTTAACCGATGGGGTTCACAATTACCAAAGTGCTGTTCCGGTTGGTAACCAGTTGTTGGCGCAAAAAGTATCCATGTCGCAACCGGCCGAGCTTTATTTAGTTGATCCGGCCAACGGAAAAGACAAGGCGTTAACCACAGTAAACAAAGGTATTCTTGATCAGCTAACCATGGGGAAAGTGGAAAAACGCTGGATGGAAACCACCGACGGCAAACAAATGGCTGTTTGGGTGATTTATCCGCCGCATTTCGATCCGAACAAAAAATATCCGACACTGCTTTACAACCAGGGAGGTCCGCAGGGAACGGTTAGCCAGTTTTGGTCGTACCGCTGGAATTTTCAGATGATGGCTGCCAACGATTATATTATTGTGGCACCAAACCGTCGTGGTTTACCCGGTTTCGGACAAGAGTGGAACGAGCAAATATCGAAAGACTACGGCGGTCAGAATATTAAAGATTTGCTGACTGCCATCGACGAAATGGCTAAAGAACCTTTTGTTGACGAGACAAAACTGGGTGCCGTTGGGGCTAGTTACGGCGGTTTTTCGGTAATGTACCTGGCCGGAAACCATGAAAAACGTTTTAAAGCATTTATTGCCCACGATGGTATTTTTAACTTCGAGCACATGTACACCACAACCGAAGAAATGTGGTTTGTGAACTTTGATTACGGCGGTGCTTACTGGGATAAAGACAATGCCGCAGCGCAGCGTTCGTACTCATTCTCGCCACATAAATACGTTCAAAACTGGGATACTCCAATTTTAATCGTTCAGGGTGAAAAGGACTACCGTGTGCCGGCGGAGCAGGGAATGGCAGCGTTTAATGCAGCTGTTTTGCGTGGCGTTCCGGCCCAAATGTTATACCTGCCGGAAGAGAACCACTGGGTGCTGCAACCGCAAAATGGCATTTTGTGGCAGCGTGTATTTTTCAACTGGTTGGATAAGTGGTTGAAATAAGACTGTAAAACATTATTGAATTAAAAGTGCTGCCTGGTTGTTTCAGGTGGCACTTTGTTTTTCAAATAGAACGGATTCTTTTCCACAAAACACTATTTTTGACAAAACATTATTAAGCGAGCAGATGCAAAAAATACACGTAGGTTTTATTGGTGCAGGCGGAATTGCCCGGGCACATGTTTATGCGATTCAGGCCCTGAAGTTTTATTATAACGAAGTTCCCGAAATTGTTTTGGAGTCGGTCGCTTCGGCAAGAGCAGAAAGTCGCGAAGCGTTTGCCAAACAAATGGGATTTGAAAAGGCACAGTCGGTAGAGGATTTTGCAAAGAACGATAAAATTGAAGCAGTATTTATTTTGGGGCCGAATAAAGTGCATTTCGAGCATTTTAATAGGGCACTGCAAATGCCAAATGTAAAATATATTTACCTGGAAAAACCGGTTTGTTCTTCGTTGGAAGAGGAAGAAAAAATGAAGGAATTACTGCAAACGGCCGGTCAGGATGTTCGTATTCAGGTCGGGTTTCAGTATTTGCAAACATCATCGGTGCGTGAGGGATTAAAATTCTGGCGTTCAGGAAAAATCGGGAAGCCCATTCATTTCGATCTGAAATATTATCACGGCGACTACCTGCAGGAAAGCTACCGCAAAAAACGTGTTACCCGTTTAACTCTTGCGCCTGATGGTGGGGCAATGGCCGATCTGGGATCGCACGGAATTAGCCTTTTAATGGCTTTTATGGGCGAGGAACTGCAAATAACAAGTGGTTTGCAGGCAGGCGACTTTGATGGCGTTCCGGCCGGATCCGACTTGTTTAGTTCACTTTCGTTGTACGAACCCAAAACGGGTGCCGTAGGAAACATGTCGGCAAGTCGGATTAGCTCGGGTTCCGGCGATTTGGTGTCGCTGGAGATTTATGCCGAAAAAGGTGCATTTCGTTACTCATCGCAAAATCCTGAATATTTTGAATATTATATTGAAGGTTCGGATCAGTGGGTGAAACAGGTGGTTGGCAGCAACTACAAACCGGTTACCAGTTTTCCTTCGGGGCATGTTCCACCGGGATGGTTGCGCTCGATGGTACACGCGCATTACCAGTTTTTTACCGGCGATGATGCGGAGGCGGCAATTGCCGACTTAAAACACGGACTGGCCGTGCAGCGCATTGTTCGCGAAACTGCCGATCATTTAAAACAATTCAGAGAAAACTTTAAGGATGACAACTAGAAAAAGTGGAATTCTGCTGCATATAACTTCGCTTCCGGGGCAGGAGGGGGTTGGTACATTGGGGAAAGAGGCGTATGCCTTTGTTGATTTCCTGAAGGAGAGCGGTCAGAAACTCTGGCAGATACTTCCGCTTGGGCCTGTTGGTGCAGGAAATTCACCTTATCAGTGCTACTCTGCTTTTGCAGGAAATCCGATGTTGATTGATTTGGAGCTACTTTTGGATGAGCAGCTGCTGAATGTTGATGATTTAAAAACGGTACCGGTTTTCAAAAAATCAAAAGTAGAATTCGCTAAAGTTTCAGAATGGAAAAATGTGCACTTGAAAAAGGCTTTTCAGCAATTTCAAAAGAATAAATTTGATCGTTTCCGCGATGAATATTTCCACTTTTTAGATGAACACGGCTGGTGGTTAAACGACTATGCGTTGTTTATTTCAGCACGTAACTATTTTGGTGGTTTGCACTGGAGTGAATGGGATCGTGGAATAAAATTCAGGGAACCGGAAGCTCTAAAAAGTCTCTCAGAAAGACTGGAGCAGCAGATTGCTTTCGAAAAATTTGTGCAGTTTATGTTTTTCAGGCAGTGGCACCGGCTAAAAAATTATGCCAACGAAAAAGGCATTCAGATTGTTGGCGATGTGCCGCTTTACGTTTCGGGCGACAGCTCGGATGTTTGGACCAATACCGATATTTTTCTTTTGGATGATGAGCTGAATCCGACAGAAGTGGGTGGAGTACCACCCGATTATTTCTCGGAAACCGGCCAGTTGTGGGGCAACCCGGTTTTTGACTGGCAGCGCCTGAAAGAGCGTGAATACGATTGGTGGATGGCACGCCTGCATTTTAACCTGAATATGTTTAATCGGGTGCGCATCGATCATTTTCGCGGACTGGAATCGTTTTGGTCGGTTGCGGCAGATGAGGAAACTGCCATTAACGGGAAATGGCTACCGGCACACGGCTACGAAATGCTGAGTTTGATAAAAAGCCAGATCGGAGTTTTGCCGTTTATTGCTGAGGATTTGGGGATTATTACAACGGAAGTTGACCATTTGCGCGAGCGTTTTAATCTGCCCGGAATGAAAGTACTGCAATTTGCTTTTACCACCGATGCGGCAAATAAAGATCTGCCTCACAACTACGAACGAAACTACGTGGTTTATTCAGGTACACACGATAACAACACTACTTTGGGCTGGCTGAATGCTGTTGATGCGGAAGAAAAGGAACTGCTGGAAAAGTATGTTTCAAAAGAGAATGCAGCAAAGCAACTAATGGAAATGGCCTTGGCATCGGTGGCCGATACGGCAATTTTGCCCATGCAGGATGTGTTGGAGCTGGACGAAAAATCGCGGATGAATACGCCCGGAACGCCAAACGGAAACTGGGAATGGCGTTTTCAGTGGAAACAATTAAAAGCAGGGCAGAAGAAGTTTTTGAAGGAAACTACCGAGAAGTATAATCGGTAAATATTTCAAGGCAAAAGTAGAAAGGCAAAAGGCAAAAGGCAAAAGTTGAGGAGGGCTTTGCCTGACGAAATCCCGACCGCAGCGTCGGGAGCAAAAGTTGAGATTGGCTGTCATTTCGACGTGGAACGAGGAGGAATCTGTTTCATGTTTATAGAAAATCTGAATTCTTTACCACAGAGTTACACAAAGCATACACAGAGTAACACGGAGAAGTTGAGTGTTTCAGATACAATTTTACAATTTGTCAGTTTGGCAATTTTTTCAATCTCCTTCAATCTCCTTCAATTTTCCTCAATCTATAATCAATCTGATTCAATCTGATTCAATCTTGTAAGTTAGCAACACAAAAACACCGCTTCAGCAAACTTTTGTGGTTGTTCGGCGTGCAGCCAGTGCCCTGCATCGGGAATATCAACAATCCGGGCTTCCGGGTAAATTTCTTTTATCAGCTCTTTGTCCTCGTCCTGGATGTATTTCGAAAGCAGGCCTCGGATAAAAATTACCGGGTAAGCGGTTATCGGAATCCGGTCGTCGAGCCAGTGAATATTTACACCGTTCACAATTTCTTCCAGGTAATCGTACAACACTTCGGCATTAACGCGCCATTGAAACTGTTTGGTATTTTTGTTTTTCTCCACATTTTTTAACAGAAACATTCTGATTCGTTCGTCGTCGATCTTTTCCGCCAGAAAATCATCCACATCGTTACGCGATTTTACCATCGAGAAATCAATATCCTGCATGGCCAGAAGAATATTCTGATGCAGGTAAAACTGGCCTTCGTCTTTTAGTTGCAGATAATCTTTGGGGGCAATGTCGGCAATAACAAGTTTCTCCACCTTTTCGGGATAATCGGCAGCAAACCACATAGCTGTTTTTCCGCCCATACTGTGGCCAAGTATTGTTGCTTTTTCGATGTTGTGCTTTTCAAAAAACTCGGCCAGATCGTCGCGCATGTCGTTGTAAGTATGCGTTTCGGTAAATCCCGATCGTCCGTGGTTTCGCTGGTCGATCATATAAACCGTGTGCTTTTCAGCCAAACGTTTCGAGATGTTCATCCAGTTGTCCGACGATCCGTAAAGCCCGTGTATAATTACCAGTGGCGATCCACTGCCTGTTTTTCTGTAATATAAATCCATAGCGTGTTAATTGTTGTTCGTTCGTTGCTTTATTTAGGTCTGAAAGCAAACTCATTAATTTCTGCCTCTTTGAATAAGAAAACGTCAAAGGCAAGGCTTTCGAAGGTTTGAAAATTAGGGAGTTTACTTTCGTAATCGACCGGTTTCAAACCGAGAGTAACGCAGCATTTGGCGTTTTATTGCAAAGATTACTTCAGGCAGTCGAGGTATTTCTGTATGGTAGTTTCCAATCCTAAATAAAGTGCATCAGCAATAAGCGCATGCCCGATTGAAACTTCTTTTAAATTCGGAATCTTGTGGTACATGTAATTCAGGTTCTCCAAACTTAAATCGTGGCCCGCATTTACATCGATACCTAAATTTGCCGCCATTTTTGCCGCCGCAACAAATGGTTCAATTGCTTTTGCATGGTTAATCGGGTAGAGGGTTGCATAAGGTTCGGTATATAATTCAATGCGGTCGGTTTTAATCTCGGCGGCTCCTTCAACGGCTTTTTCATCCGGATCGACAAAAATTGACGTGCGAATACCGGCTTCCTGCAAGCGGGCAATCACATCTTTCAGAAAACCAAGATGTTTCCAGGTATCCCAGCCATGATCGCTGGTTAATTGCGCATCAGTATCGGGCACCAATGTTACCTGATCGGCCTGCACTTCAATAACCATTTTCAGGAAATCTTCACTGGGGTAACCTTCAATGTTAAACTCGGTGGTTATCAGTGGTTTTATCTCGTAAACATCCTTACGCGTAATGTGTCGCTCGTCGGGGCGTGGATGGATGGTAATTCCCTGAGCTCCAAATTTTTGACAATTAATAGCAGCGTCTTTAACGCTGGGCATTTTGCCACCGCGAGAGTTTCGCAGTGTTGCAATTTTATTTATATTTACACTAAGTCTGGTCATAACTAAAAATTTAAAGACGCAAGTTACTATTTTCAGGCTGAACGATTAACATTAAACACTAAAGTTTTGTTGGCAGAAAAACTAATATCAGATGTAATTCCATCGGTAAGCAGTTCCGAAACGGGGCGTAAAGCGCTGAGCCATATGGATGTTTACCGTGTTTCGCATATCCCGGTGGTTGACGAAGCCAAATACCTCGGACTTGTTTCGGATAAATTGATTTACGACTTGAACCTGGTAGAAGCGCAGCTTTCTACAGCAATCGATAAACTGAACACCACGCATGCACACAGCGATCAGCACATTTTCGAGCTGGCCATTGTAATGTATAAGTTGAAAATAAGTGTGTTGCCGGTGCTCGACGAAGACCATTATTATTTGGGAGCCATTACACTATATGATTTAGCACGGCGTTTTGCCAGCCTGTTTTCGTTGCAGGAAGTGGGCGGTGTGCTGGTAATAGAAATGAATGTGAGCGATTATTCCGTTGCGCAGATCAGCCAGATTGTTGAAAGTAACGATGTAAAAATACTCAGCTTTTTTATCGATCGTAAACCCGGATCGAATGTGCTGGATGTGATTCTGAAACTCGATTCGGATGAATTGTCAGGTGTTGTTCAGGCACTGATGCGTTACGATTATAAGGTAAAAGCCATTTATCAGGATCGGTCGATGCTGAATGATTTGTACCAGGATAGGTTCGATCAGTTTATGAAATTTATGAATATTTAAATCCATTCGAATAGTGAAAGTTGCAGTATTTGGCACGCTGGTTTCCGATGATTTTGTTCCTGTTTTGCAGGAGTTTTTTGCTTTTTTGCGATCAAAAAATATCGAAGTACAATTGTATAAACCGTTTTATACTCACCTGGTTGAAGAGTTGAACAGCTCGACTTATTATACCTCGTTTTTTCATTCGTATTCCGATTTTGATCCCAACAATGATTTTGTTTTTAGTGTTGGAGGCGACGGAACATTCCTTCAGTCGGTGTTGAATATTCGTAATTTCGATATCCCCGTAATAGGACTTAATGGTGGCCGTTTGGGATTTCTGGCCGATATTTCGGAAGATCAGGTGCATAATGCCCTTGAAAGTATTTTCAGCAAAAACTATAAAATCGTTGAGCGTTCGATGCTGGAGATTGAATTCTCGAACCAGGAAAACCTCGACTTTAATTATGCACTGAATGAAATGACCGTGCTGAAAACCGATAACTCATCGATGTTAAATGTTACGGCGCGGGTTAATGGCGAATTTCTGAATAATTACTGGGCCGATGGTTTGATAATTGCCACACCAACCGGATCAACGGCTTATTCGCTAAGTGTTGGAGGTCCCATTTTAACACCCAATTCGGCCAATTTTGTAATTACACCACTGGCACCGCACAACTTAACCATACGCCCCATTGTAGTGCCCGACACCTGCGAAATAGAACTAAGTGTTGAAGGCCGGGGAACCAACTACTTAACTTCGCTCGATTCGCGTTCGGTTGCCGTTGAGTTTTCTACAAAAATAAAGGTGAAAAAAGCCGGGTTTAAACTCAAAACACTGCAATTGCCCGAGCAACCGTTTTTTTATACCTTACGCAATAAGCTAATGTGGGGCATGGACCGCAGAAACTACAATTCATAGGCCTACTTAACAATTTTTAATCTTTGTTTCGGTTTTATAATAACAAAGGAGCATGTTATTTTTAGAATTATATTACTTTTGTAGCTTTTGAAAGCAAAAGATAAAACGTTTTTAAGCGTTTAAGTTCATTGATATTCAGTTTGTTATGAGATTGGTTTTTGTTCGTTAACTCGTGTGTTTTTGTCACTTTTTCAAGACAGAAAAACCACGGTGGAAACCTGCAACAATCTTTTCATTTCAAAATGAAGAAAGTGATAAAAATAACATGTCTGAAACCATTGTTAAATAAACGAAATTGAATACCAAGATGAGAAAATTATTATTGGTGTTTGTTACAGTTTTGCTGACTGTTTCAGTACATGCACAAAAAACAGCTGACATCGGAATCTGGGGAGGTACATTAACATCGGTACATGGCGACATGGATGAGGATGCCCCGTTTCAATCGTTCAATTTAAATTTTGGAGCTTATTTCAGGTATAATTTTAATGCCCGCGTAGCCATGCGTGCTATGTTTTTAACCGGTACATTTGCCAGCGAAGGAACAGTGGAAGGTGCACCATGGGAGTTTGATAAATCGGTACAGGATTTAACCTTGCAGGCAGAAATTAATTACCTGAGGTATATTTTGGGTAAAAAGAAACTACGGTTTAGTCCGTATGTTACCTTTGGAATTGGAGTAGCGTATTTCCCATACAACTTTACGGTAGGGAGACTTGCTACAGATCCTGATGGACCGGCCGGCATTATGGGGTTTAATCCCGATCATCCGGAGCTAAATGGTGGGGTTGTTGGCGACTATGAAGAATCGATAACAACGCTTACTATTCCGTTTGGAATGGGTTTTAAATATACCATTGGCGAGCGTTTGGGATTGGGAGTTGAATACCAGATGCGCAAATATATGAGCGATAAACTGGATGATTTGGATGATCCGCTGGCGTATGTCAAAGGAGCGGAGACCGTTACTTATAACGATGGTTCGCACAACAACGACTGGGCAGGATATTTGGGGGTACATCTCACATATATGATTTTTACAGGCAAAAAGGCTTGTCCGGCCTACGATGCTAAAAATTGGTGATGAAAACAGTTGACAGATTAGATAGAAATAATATTCCAAAGCATATTGCCATTATTATGGATGGCAACGGAAGGTGGGCCGCCAAACATGGCAAACCCCGTGTTATGGGACACGAAAGCGGCGTTGAGTCTGTTCGTTCCGTAGTTAAGGGTGCCGGCGAAATAGGCGTAAAACACCTTACTCTTTATGCATTTTCTACCGAAAACTGGGAGCGCCCAAAAGAAGAAGTTGAAGCGCTTATGGCACTTTTAGTACATGCCATTGAAGCCGAAACACAGGAGCTGAACAAAAACAATGTGAGGCTTAGCGTTATCGGATGTGTACATGTAATGCCCGAAAATGTACAGGCAAAACTTCAGGGATGTGTTGATGCCTTAAAAAATAATACCGGGTTAAACCTGGTGCTGGCATTAAGTTACAGCGGAAGATGGGATGTGCTGAATGCCGTAAAAAACCTGGCCGACGATTTGGCCAACAAAAAGATTACACAAGAAAAAATAAATAACGAACTGTTCCAAAATTATTTGTCCACTTCAGAATTACCTGATCCGGAGCTGATGATAAGAACCAGTGGCGAATATCGAATTAGCAACTTTTTGTTGTGGCAGATAGCTTACTCTGAATTGTATTTTACGAGCAAATTATGGCCCGATTTTAGAAAAGACGATTTATTTGAAGCCATTATTGATTATCAGAACAGAGAGAGAAGATTTGGAAAAACAAGTGAACAGTTAACGAGCTAATTTTATGACTAGAATCAAAAGACCATTAGTCGCCTTTTTATTCCTTTTTGTAGCGTTTGTACCACAGCTATTTGCACAGGAAGCCGACAGTACAAACTTTTCAATCTATTATTCAAGTGCACGCAAGTATACCATTGCCGATGTACAGGTTTCAGGAATACGTTATCTGGATAAAAATGTGCTTATCCAGCTGTCGGGTTTAAAAGCCGGCGATGAAATAATGGTGCCGGGAGATGCAATAACACTTGCAATAAAAAAGCTTTGGCAACAAGGCCTGTTTTCTGACGTAAAAATACAGGCAACAAAAATTATCGGAAGTCAGATTTGGTTGGATATCTACCTGCAGGAACGACCTCGGTTGGGAGATGTAAACTTTTATGGTGTTTCAAAGTCGGAAAAGGACGACATTACCGAAAAGGTTCTACTCTTACGCGGAAGTCAGATCACCGATCACCAGGTAAACAGTGCCGAACGGACAATTAAGAATATCTTTCACGGAAAGGGATTCCTGAATACCGAGGTTAACATTGTACAGCGCGACGATACCACCCAAAACAACAGCGTAATACTTGATATTTACGTTGACAAAAAAGAAAAGGTAAAGGTTAATAATATCGACATTGATGGCAACGAGGCGCTTTCGGATGTTACACTCGAACGCGCCATGAAAAAAACCAACGAAAAGTCGTTGCGCAATTTCTTTAAAACCAAAAAATTCCTTCAGGAAGAATACGAGAACGATCAGGCGAACGTAATCGATAAATACAACGAGAAAGGTTACCGCGACGCCATTATTGTTGATGATTCGGTTTACCAGGTAGAAGTAGGACGAAAAAACAAACCCCGTGTGAATATCGATATAGATGTGGAAGAAGGCGATAAATACTACTTCGGCGACATACGCTGGGTGGGTAACACCGTTTATCCTTCCGATTATCTCGATTTGCGTTTGGGAATTAAAAAAGGAGACATATTTAACCAAAAGATTCTGGATAAACGCCTGTTCGATAACGAAGAAGGATTGAACAACCTTTATCTCGACAGAGGTTACCTGTTTTTTGATCTCGATCCGGTTGAGGTGAATGTAAACGGCGATACCATTAATTACGAAATGCGTATTATCGAGGGGGAACAGGCAACAATTAACGAAGTGCGTATTGTGGGTAACACCAAAACGCACGAACATGTTGCCCGTCGTGAACTGCGTACCTATCCGGGAGACCTTTTCAGTAAAACACTGCTGATGCGTTCGTACAGGGAACTGGCGCAACTCGGACACTTTGATCCGGAATCCATTAACCCTGATGTTCAGCCTCACCCTGAAGATGGAACAGTGGATATTGAATATCAGCTTCAGGAAAAAGCAAACGACCAGATAGAGCTTTCCGGAGGTTGGGGAGCCGGAATGTTTGTAGGTTCGGTAGGTTTAAAATTTGCCAACTTCTCGGTTCGTAACATCTTTAATAAAGAAGCCTGGCGACCGCTGCCTACCGGCGACGGACAAACACTGAGTTTACGTTATCAAACAAGTGGAAAATATTATCGTACCGTAAGTTTGTCGTTTATTGAGCCCTGGTTAGGTGGTAAAAAGCCGAATTCATTCTCGGTATCCTTATCGCACTCGCGTATAAACTACAGTGCTAACCGCTATACGCAGCGTTATAATCCTTACGGTTATGGTAGCGGTTATGGCAGCGGCTATGGTTACGGAGGATATAGCGGTTACGGAGGTTATTCGCCTTATGGCTACGGAGGTTATTCTCCTTACGGTTACGGTGGTTATAATTCGTATCCGCAATACCAGTATAACTACGATTCGGAAAATGAAAACGAAGATGATGATCAGATATGGGAAACCACTGCATTGGCTTTAGGCTATGGCTATCGTTTATCGTGGCCCGATGACTACTTTACTGTTTATCACGAATTATCGTTAGAGCATTATAACCTGCGGAACATGGGAAGTATGTTCTACTTTATGGCCGACGAAAACGGTCAGGTAAACGGAACATTTAATAACCTGAGTTTTAAAACCGTTTTCGGGCGTAGTTCAGTAGATAATCCACTTTACTCGCGAAGAGGTTCAAACCTTTCGCTGGCATTAAAAATGACACCACCTTATTCGTTAATCAATGGTAAAGATTATTCGGATGAGAGTATCTCGAATGACGAGCGATACAAATGGATTGAATACCATAAATGGTTGTTAAAGGGCGATTGGTACACCCCGTTAACAAACCCGGGAGGAGAACACACACTGGTGTTGAGAACTGCGCTTGAAATGGGATTCCTTGGTTATTTCGATTCAGGACGTAAATCACCTTTCGAAGGCTTTATTGTGGGTGGTTCAGGTATGTCGGGCTACAACATTTATGGTACCGATTATATTGCACTGCGTGGTTATCAAGACTATAGTTTGAGTCCGAGAAACGGCTCGAATATGTATTCCAAGTTCACCACAGAACTTCGTTTCCCGATTACCTTGAAACCAAGTGCAACAATTTATGCATTGGCTTTCATGGAAGCAGGTAACGCCGGAACCAGTTTCCAGAACTACGTACCGTTTAAATTGCACCGGTCAGCCGGTTTGGGCGTTCGTATCTTCCTGCCAATGTTCGGATTAATGGGAATCGACTGGGGATATGGATTTGATGAAGTACCGGGTGTGGCAGATGCTGCAGGTAGCCAGTTCCACTTCGTAATCGGTCAGCAATTCTAGTAGAAAATAGCTTTGGCATAAAATATGATAGACAAAAACCAGTTGAACTAAAAAAGAATTTGCCATGAAGAAAATTATTTTATCAATTGCAATACTGTTTTCAGTAACGTTATTTGCAAGTGCTCAGAAATACGCGTTTATCGATTCGGAATACATTATGGAAAACATTCCGTCGTTTAACGCTGCACAGGAACAACTGAATCAGTTGTCGTCGCAGTACCAGAAAGAACTGGAATCGATGCATGCTGAAATCGAACAGATGTACCAGGATTTTCAGGCCGAAAGCGTACTGCTTTCAGAAGACATGAAACGCAAACGCGAAGATGTAATTATTACAAAAGAGAAAGATTATAAAACATTGCAACGAAAGTATTTCGGACCAAGTGGCGACCTTTTCAAAAAGCGTCAGGGATTGATTAAGCCTATTCAGGATGATATTTTTAACGCCGTTCAGGAAATAGCTACCGATGGTAGTTATGCCGTTATTTTTGATAAGGCCGGAGATGCTACTTTATTTTACACCAACCCACGTTACGATCTGAGCGACGAAGTGCTTAGAAAGCTGGGCTACAAATAGAAAAAAGTGGTAGCTTTTAATTAGAATGATTCCATCTAATTCAATTGTTCATTTTAACCAATAATTGGTATTAAATACTATATTTGCAAGCAAAAATTAAGACTACATTGACTATGAGAAATTTATTGAAAATTATGGCAGTGCTAATGTTCACTGTAGCATCATATACTGCTGCCAATGCGCAATCTTTGAAATTCGGACACATCGACCTGCAGGCCTTGGTTCAGGTTATGCCGGAAAGAACTGCTGCTGAAGCCGAGTTTAATACTTTCCAGGGAGAACTGGAAGAAATTCTTGGTGAAATGCAAAAAGACTACCAGGTAAAATTAGGCGAATTTGAAGCAATGGGAGAAGAGGTTTCTGATATTAAAAGAAATGCAAAGATTGCCGAAATTCAGGACGTACAACAACGCATTCAGAATTACCAGGTAACTGCACAACAGCAGGTTCAACAAAAACAAGCCGAACTTTTAGGCCCTGTTTTTGACAAAGCTGAAAAAGCAATTGAAGACGTAGCTAAAGAACAAGGTCTGATTTATGTTTTCGATTCAGGAGCAGGAAACAGAACTATCCTTTACAAGTCGAACCAAAGTGTTGACGTTTTACCGTTGGTAAAAGCTAAATTGGGTATTCAGTAAGAAATTGATTTACTACAATAGTAAAAACCGCTTGTCGAAAGATAAGCGGTTTTTTTATGTCTTATATTTTGTGGTAAAACGGTTAATCGCAGAAGGCTTTCGCTAAAATTTAAGTGCTATAAACATAAATCCACCTGATTGTATAGACTGCAGGGGCACAAGTTGAGCATCACATTGAAAAGTAGGTGGAGAAGAAAAAAATATCTCACTCAGAAGTTTCAATATTGAATAAAAGCGACCAAGTATAAGCAACATTCTTTTGGCTTATCAGCCGGATTCTACTCTTTGGTTTAGCCCAAAGAGTAGACAGAAAACCCAAGGCTGCGCCCACTTCACTCGGAAAATCTACGTG
>NZ_FOHT01000012.1:0-132027 GCF_900111425.1 Draconibacterium orientale
TACATTAACATATATGCTTTCCTGGAAAATCCTGAGAAAAGCTGGCTCATATTGATAAAGCAAGACAAATACAAATACCAACATTCGCTATTCCCAGAAGTACAGGGGGCTTACTTTTGAAAAATAAAAATACCTGACTTGAATATCAAGAAGTTAGAGATATGAATTTAAACTAGATCCGGTTTCCCGGACAACAATGATTGTATAACTTGAATAAAGTACAGAGTACTTAAATAGGTTCTTTAGGATTAAGAACCGAAAAAGAGCGCATTAAAAAGTTCGGGTTCTGTTGCTTTGACAACCTGGAGTTTGCGGCAGTGTGGGTGGTTTACTGTACAAACGGTTTGTTTTTTTGAGTTTTACGAGGTATTCATGATTGGTTTTATTTTGATGTTTATGGATTTAAGATGCTTAAAGGTAAAAAAGGGTTGCGTTTAAACAAGTTTTTAGGCTTATGTTTAGTAACAGATTTGTTTGTCATTGGTTATTCTATGCGGGACGCGGAATACTGAACATTCCGATCATCAGATTCCAGATACTGGATCGTTGGATATTGGTTATTCGAAATTGCTTATTGGATATTCGTTGCGGGATATACTTGATAGTCCAAACTCATTGCTCAGAACTTTTACCTTTTGCCTTTCAACTTTTGCCTTATCGCAGGGTGAGACCATCAACGACTAAAACGGCAGCTTCCCTAAATCCAGGTTACCACCCGAAAGAATAATACCCACTTTTTTGCCCTGCACATCCACTTTCTTTTCAAGGATAGCAGCCAGCGGCACTGCAGATGATGGTTCGATAATAATTTTCATACGCTCCCAGATCATACGCATAGCTCCCACTATACTTTCTTCCGAAACGGTTACGATATCATCTACTTTTTCCAGTATGATTGCAAAGTTTCTTTCTCCTAAAGAAGTCAAAAGACCATCGGCAATCGTTTTCGGATTTTCTGAAGGTACCCACTTTTTAGAATGAAACGAACGATAAGCATCATCTGCTCCGGCAGGTTCGGCTGCCATTACTTTACAGCCAGGCAGCAAATGTTTGGATGAAATAGCTGTTCCGCTTAACAAACCTCCCCCACCAACGGGCGCCATCATCACATCAAATTCGCCCTGGTCTTCAATTAATTCTTTAGCCGCTGTTCCCTGCCCGGCAATTACATAAAAATTATTGTAGGGATGAATTTCGGTAGCGCCGGTTTCTTCAATCACTTGCGCCAGCGTACTTTCGCGCGCCTGCAAGGTAGGCTGGCAAAAGGTAATTTTCGCGCCATAACCGGCAACGGCTTTCTTTTTTATCTCGGGTGAGTTTTCGGGCATTACAATATGTGCTGCTATTCCACGCATTCGCGCTGCCAGCGCCAGTGCTGCCGCATGATTTCCCGAAGAGTGTGTTGCCACTCCTTTTTGTGCCTCTTCCTCACTTAACGAAAATACGGCATTACACGCCCCACGAAATTTAAAAGCTCCAACCTTTTGCAGGTTCTCACACTTAAAAAACAGTTCGACACCAACAATTTGATTGATACTCACCGATGATAAAACCGGTGTTCGGTGTGCGTATTTTTGTACGATTTTGTGTGCTCGCTCAACGTCGGAATAATTCGGAATATTCATGGTTTGGTATTGCTCAGTTTTTCATTTAACAAATCGTAGTCGGTGTTGTATATAGACTGCCTCGACAATTCGCGCAAACGCTTTAATCCCGAAATGTAGAGGTAAACCACAAAGCCCACAAAAACAATGGTTAACCAGCCAATTTCAGTAAAAAGGATAAAATCGTAAATACCATGCAGCAGGATGGGAAACAGCAGCGCCTTTTGTTTCAGGCTTTGGCGTTGTTTTTCGTAAAACTTTGCCAGCCCAAAATAAAAGCCCATTGTAATTCCAAAAATAGCATGAGCCGGTACAGCAGTTATTGCCCGCATAATTCCGGTACTCAATCCGCCATCCATTACGTAAAGTATATTCTCAACGGCGGCAAATCCCAGCGAAACATAAACGGCATAAACAATTCCGTCGAACTTTTCATTGAACTCCGGGCTCTTCCAGATCAGGAGATACAACGCCAGGTATTTAAACAGCTCTTCCGAAAAAGCGGCAACGGCAAATGCTTTCCATGCCGCGGCAAACAACCACGGAAACAACACCGTAAAGCGGTCTAAAAAACGTTCGAGAAATAATATGGGAATTACGGTTAATCCTCCTACAAGCAGCGCAAACAGCAACAAACGCAAGGGTTCTTTTTCATATTTGTCGCGAAAATAAATATAAGCCGCAATAACAACCACAGGAGCCAGCGAAAGTACCAGGAGATTCATAGCTTGCTAGTTTACATCGTTGAAAAAGAAAGCCTGCACACCTTTTACTCCCGGACGGTATTTAAAAACGCCTCCGGCATGTGGCCATTTCTCCAGTTCCTCTTTACTGGTAGCTTCCCTTGCCGAAGTGATATAGAGCGTTCCCATATCTTCGTCGCCAAAAGCACACGAGGTAATGTTTTTGGCAGGTACTTCAATTTTATCGATCAGCTCGCCGGAAGCAGGATTCCAGCAGCCAACTGCCGAACCGCCCCACAAAGCCACCCACAGGTTATCGTTTTCGTCGATGGTCATTCCATCGGGCGAACCCAATTCCGAGGGCACATTTACGGCCACCTCCGGGTTTGAAATTTCGCCCGTGGCATCGTCGTAATCGTAAGCCATAACTTTTTGTGTAGGCGTATCGATGTAGTACATTTTTGTTTTATCGGCCGACCAAACAATACCATTCGAAATGCTCACCTTATCCACCATTTTATGAATGGTTGTATCCGGATCGAAACGGTACAAAGCAGCCACTTCCTTGTCGCCACTCAGGCTTATAGTGCCTGCCCAAAAACGCCCTGAAGGATCGCATTTCCCGTCGTTAAAACGGTTATCGGGCAAATCAGCTTCGGGATCAACCAACAATTTTTTCGCCCCGGTTTCCATATTAAAATGATAAATTCCGTTTTGCAGGGCAACCAGCGCATTGCCACTTTCTGTGGGCACTACCGTACCAATCATTTGCCCCGTAAACATTTCCTTGTTGTAACCCGTGGCCGGATTGTAAACGTTCAGGATTTCCTTTTTAATATCAACCCACATCAATTCGCCGCTTTTATAATTCCAGATCGAACCTTCGCCAAGAGTTGATTGTGTATCCAGCACTAATTCAGCTTGTTTTGTTTTTGGTTCTGAACAGCTAAACAGCAACAATACGATTGAAAGAAATAAAACGGAATGCTTCATAATTATTGGTTTTCCGGTTATCGGCGTTCTACATCACCCAAATTTACTAAATACTTTTAATCAGGTCGCGCATAATAAGCGTCATTTTAGGTTCGGCTTTCATGGCAACCTCCTGAACTTCTTCATGCGAAATTTCTACAATCTCGCCGGGAACGCCGCTGTCGGTAACAATCGAAATTCCGAAAACGCGCATACCCATGTGGCGGGCCACAATTACTTCGGGCACGGTTGACATGCCCACAATATCGCCACCTAAAATGCGGAACATCTTGTATTCGGCAGGCGTTTCGAAAGTCGGTCCTGATACGCCAACGTAAACACCTTCTTTTACATCGATATTATTTTGCAGCGCAATCAGTTTGGCTTTGTTGCGCAGGCGTTGGCTATACGGCTTGCTCATATCGGGGAAACGCGGGCCGAGTTCGTTATTGTTTTTTCCGCGCAGAGGATGCTCGGGGAAAAAGTTAATATGATCGGTAATCAGCACAATTTCGCCAACATGCCAATCGGGATTTAAACCACCACTGGCGTTCGATACAAATAGGTTAGTTACGCCCATAAACTTCATCACACGCACCGGAAAAGTTACTTCTTTCATGTCGTAACCTTCGTAATAATGAAAGCGGCCCTGCATGGCCAGAATTTCCTTATCGCCCAGTTTCCCGTATATCAATCGTCCGGCATGGCCATCGACGGTTGATACCGGGAAGTTTGGAATTTCGGTGTACGGAATTGAATCGATAATCTCGATTTCGTTTACCAACCCGCCAAGACCGGTTCCCAAAATAATTCCTACCTCAGGACTTGCCTGAATTCTTTCTTTTATGAAGCTCGCGGTTGCTTTTATTTTCTCCAACATAATTTAATATCTTCTTGTTAAACGATTTTTTTTCTTCTTCAAGGAAATCAATTTTTACCGGCAGATAATACATGGCTTTTTTCAACTCATCACTTAGCTCGCCGATGTCTTTAAAACGCATAGCATCCTTTTCGGTTGTAACAATTAACTTTCTTTCTGATTTTATTTCACTAAATTTCTTCT
This sequence comes from Draconibacterium orientale, assembly GCF_900111425.1. NCBI lineage: Bacteria > Pseudomonadati > Bacteroidota > Bacteroidia > Marinilabiliales > Prolixibacteraceae > Draconibacterium > Draconibacterium orientale. The sequence goes on from NZ_FOHT01000012.1 coordinate 4,323, forward strand.
CAATCTCGCGAATATCGGCTATACTGTAGGAATGATGATCGGGAAAAGTTAATGTTTCCATATTTGTTCCCATCTTACGAATAAAGGAATGCATTTGTTTTGGCCAGGCAATTCCGGTAACCACCAACATGTGGCAGGCTACGTCTTTATAACTTGCTTCATCAATTTCTGGCGCATCAAACACGGGCTGCAAAGTACCATAAACCAGGCGCGTAAAATACAAACTCTGATAAGGCAACAGGTTTACATCATTCCCCAAGATCCGGCGCATTATTGGCGTTACCTCTTCGGGGCATTTGGTAAACAGGATAATATTGGCCCGGCGCATTTGCGAAGCACCTTCGCGCAACCGACCAAGCGGCAGCAACGAATCGTTTTTTATCTGACGATTGTAATCGATAAGCAAAATGTTTATCCCCGGGGTAATCCTTCGGTGCTGAAAAGCATCGTCGAGCAACACCACATCCGGTGTTTTCTCGTTATTGGCTTCGAGCAGTTTTTCCACACCCGAAACACGGTTTTCGCATACCGAAACAGTAGCCTCCGGAAATTTATTCTTTATTTGCAGCGGCTCGTCGCCCACTTCCTGCGCTGTTGAATCAGTTTCAACCAAACGAAAACCTTTTGTTTTACGTTTGTAGCCCCGGCTTAAGGTAGCCACCTCGTACTTTTCTTTTAATAAACTTACCAGGTACTCAACATGTGGCGTTTTTCCGGTTCCTCCAACAGTAATATTCCCGATTGAAATTACGGGCACATCAAACTCCCTTGAGTTGAATATTTTAAGATCGTAGGCGCGGTTACGCAGAAAAACAACAATTCCGTACAACCAGGACAACGGATATAACAAAATTTTTATCATAAATGTTATTCAAAATAGGTGGCTAAGATAATAAAAAAGGATGCACCATAAATAATGACACATCCTTCAATTTTATTGCTATAAAATCTTAATTCAGATAAATATCGTAAGGCATACGAGCGTAAATACCATTCATTTCCGAAGCTTTTTTCAGGTGCTCATAATAGCGGTATTTCTCACCCAATTCGCTTTTTAGAATGCGTACTTTTACGTTTCCGCCCAGCTTAAACATTTCTTCAAACGGATTGGATAATGCAGGTAGTGAAACGGTACGATAATCTTCCAATCCTTCCATTTCAACAGCCAGTTTTATGGCGTCTTCCAAACCACCGAACTCATCGATCAAACCAATTTCCTTAGCATTTTCGCCACTCCAAACACGGCCCTGTCCAATGTTATCCACATCCTCTTTGGTCATGCCCCGGCCATCGGCAACATGCGAAAGGAAAGTATCGTAACCAATTGAAATATAATTTGTCATTCGTTGCTTTTCGTACGGAGTCATTGGGCGCATTAACGAAACAAAGTTCGAATGTTCGTTGGTGCCAACAGCATCGGTAGTAATTCCAAGTTTGTCGTTCATCAGTTCGCCAAAGTTTGGAACCTGACCAAAAATACCGATCGAGCCGGTGATTGTATTCGGGCTGGCAACAATTTTATCGGCCGGGCACGAAATATAATAACCACCCGATGCTGCCACATCGCCAAACGAAACTACCAATGTTTTTTCTTCGGCAGCCAGTTTCACTTCGCGCCAAATGGTTTCTGAATCGAACACGGCACCGCCGGGAGAATTAACACGCAACACAATCGCTTTATACGAACTATCCTGGCGTACTTTACGAATTTCTTTACCCAGTTTATCGCCGCTAATTCCTTCGTCGGCACTTACAGAAGTTCCTATCTCGCCACTGGCATAAATAACCGCAACTTTATTTCGGCTGTACTTTTTGCTTTGTCCTTTTACCGGAACTTTAACATAGTCTTTCACGCTCACCACCGGAATTGCTTCTGTTCCCTCAATGCCGGTAATTTCGCGCATATCGTCAAGCACTTCGTCGCGGTATTTTGCCGCATCAATCAACCCGTTTGCCACCATATCATTGGCTTTTTTGTAGGTCTGTGCTTCATCGGCCAGCGCATTTAGTTTTTCAACCGAAATATTGCGGGTTTCCGAAATTCCTTTCAACATATGATTCCACAGGCTATTCATGTAAACCAGTCGCTGCTCGCGGTTGGCCTCGCTCATTTTATCCAGCATAAAGGGCTCAACAGCTGATTTAAATTTATTGTTCGGCCCACGAATAATCTGCATTTCAACCCCCAGTTTTTCAAGGGCATTTTTGTAGAACATCAGTTCGCTGCTCAAGCCACGAAAATCGAGAAAAACTTCAGGGTGCAAAACAATTTGATCGGCAACTGTGGCCACATAATACCCTTTTTGGTCCAACATCATCTGGTCGGCAACGGCGTAAATCGGCTTATCGCAACTGTCTTTAAAAGCGATTAAATAATTTCTTATCTCTTCAACCGAGGCAAAACCGCCATTTGTAACCGACAGTTTCAGGTAAACACCTTTAATTCGATCATCGTTGGCCGCTTTCTTTAACGACTCGCTAATGTTATCCAGCCCAATTGTTTTTATCGAGCTAAAAATTCCGGGTAGTTCCAAATCTTCAAAAGGATCATTTGGAGCACGATCGACAATACTTCTGCTCAGATCGATAACCAGCATCGATTGGTCGGCTACTGTAATTTCTTTATCGGCCGAGGCAATAATTGCCCCAAAAACGATAAACATCAGAAAAATACCAATTAACGATATGGCCAGGAAACCAACAATGGTTGCTAATACGTATTTGAAGAATTCTTTCATATTTTTGTAATTTTATTAATATTCCAGTTTAGAGAATGAGTACCATTTTAAGCAAGGAATTACAAATATAAGATACAATGAACAAGGTGTTTCTTGGAATAGGCGGAAATATTGGCGACAAGCATAAAAATTTTAAACGCATCCTTGAACTAGTTGAGATAAAACTAGGAAAAATAATTGAAAAGTCATCGATTTATGAAACACCACCGTGGGGTTTTCATAGCGAAGATGTGTTTTGGAACCAGGTTTTAGTTATTGAAACCAAACTTGAAGCGGAAGAACTTTTATGGCGCATCCATGAAATTGAAGCCGATTTTGGCCGAAAACGTGGCAACGAACGCTACTCGTCGCGCGAAATGGATATTGACATCCTGTATTTTAACGACGAGTTTATGGAGTCGCCAGACCTGATCGTTCCTCATCCGCGCATTCACGAACGACGGTTTGTACTGGTTCCGCTGGTTGAAATTGCCCCGAAAATGAAACACCCGCTTCGGCGTTTAACCAGCATTGAAATGCTGGAAAACTGCCTCGACAAATCGGTGATTAAAAAAGTTGAAATGGACGAAAAAACTGAATGATGAATTTCGATTAACGATTTTTGATTGCGGATTGGGAAAATCACTCCACTGTCATCGGCGCATCTACCTCATTTTGCCTTAATTACCAGTATTAAGTCAACCATCTAACGTGGTTACGTCATTCCGAATTTATTTCAGTATCCGCAAAGAAATAGCGATTCCGAAACAAGTTCGAATGACGTTCCTGTAATTTAAAACTTTACATTACACGAGAAACAACAGAAATTACATATACAATTTTGTACGTAGTATAAAATAATCACGATCACTCCTGAATTCCCTGCGTCCAGTCTGAATCGTATAAGTAATCGTTATACGGAAAACGTTGCGAATGAATTCCCTTCACCTTTTCGTACAATTCGATTTTGAACTCCTCGATGTTCGTTTTTTCTTTAGCTGAAATAAACAAGGCCGGCGTATTACTTTTTGCCATCCACGAGCCTTTCCATTCTTCAAGAGTAAAATTATCTTTTGTTCGTGGCGAGAGATCATCCTCTTCTTTTTCCTCGTAAGTAAAAGCATCAATTTTATTAAAGATGTAGAAAGCAGGTTTGTCTCCTGCACCAATCTCTTCAAGCGTGCTGTCAACGGTTTCAATCTGCTCTTCAAAACCCGGGTGCGAAATATCAACAATGTGCAGCAAAATATCTGCCTCGCGCACCTCGTCGAGTGTTGATTTAAACGACTCAACCAATCCGTGTGGCAATTTGCGAATAAAACCAACGGTGTCGGCCAAAAAGAAAGGCAGATTCCCGATTACCACTTTTCGAACAGTAGTATCGAGTGTGGCAAAAAGTTTGTTCTCGGCAAACACTTCCGATTTGGCCATCATATTCATAATGGTTGATTTACCCACGTTGGTATAACCCACTAAAGCCACGCGCACCATTTTACCTCGGTTTTTGCGCTGGGTGGCTTTTTGTTTGTCGATTTTTACCAACTGAGTTTTTAATCGGCTTATTTTATCAAGAATAATACGGCGGTCGGTTTCAATCTGCGTTTCACCCGGGCCACGCATCCCAATACCTCCGCGCTGACGCTCGAGGTGAGTCCACATTCGGGTTAATCGCGGCAGCAAATACTGGTACTGCGCCAACTCTACCTGTGTTTTTGCGTGAGCCGTTTTTGCCCGTTTTGCAAAGATATCGAGAATCAGGTTGGTACGATCGAGGATTTTACACTCCAATTCGCGTTCAATATTTCGCAATTGCGTTGGAGTAAGCTCGTCGTCGAAAATTACCGTATCGGCCTCAACAACCTTTATGTACTGATTTATTTCATCGAGTTTTCCCGGGCCAACAAAAGTTGCTTTATTGGGAATATCCAGTTTTTGGGTGAATTTTTTTAATACTTGCGCACCCGCAGTATCGGCCAAAAACTCCAACTCGTCGAGGTACTCTTTTGCCTGACGTTCATCCTGATCCTGGTTGATCAGTCCCACAATAACCGCTTTTTCTGTAATAGGTGCTGTTTCTATCATACTTTATTTTTTTCAAAAAAAAACTCCTGCTTCTAACGAAACAGGAGTGCAAAAATATTGTTTTTTATTTGTTACTGCAACACGAAGTTAATTGGTACCGTGTACGATACGTTAACCGGTTTTCCTCGCTGTTTACCTGGCTTCCATGCAGGAAGCGCATTTACCACACGAAGGGCTTCTTTATCCAACGAAGGGTCAACTCCCCTTGCGATTTTAGCATCGGTAACTTTTCCTGTTTTACTTACTACGAAAGTTACATATACTTTACCTTGAATACCGTTTTCCTGTGCAATTACAGGATACTTGATAGCATTGGCAATATATTTACGCAATGCAAGGTCTCCACCCGGGAATTCCGGCATATCTTCTACAATAAAGAATACCTGAGCTTCTTCCTCTTCTTCTTCCTCAACTGTTTCGATAACAGGAGCAACGTCGATTACAGTTTCTTCGTCGGCTTCTGTATCTTCAATTTCCAGCTCGTCTTCAATCTCTACATCATCGTCAACAATGTTCAACACCTCGATAACTTTTGGTGGTGGAGGTGGTGGAGGTGGTTTAACCTCTTGCTCACGAGTAATAGGGATAATCTCTTCTTCAACTTCCGCGGTTTGGATCTGACCAAGGTCAGCAGCTTTTGATGGTTTCGTAGTCCACTCAAAAGCCAGCAGCGAAAGCCCCAACGCGACAACTAATCCAATCAGCCAAAACATATTTTTTTTGGCTTCCAGATCAGCTTTTGGTGTTTTTTTAAGTTCCATACTTAATTATTTTATTTGTTTTATTTGATTTTTTTGCCCTTCAAAATCGGGGCTTAAAGATAAAAAATAATCTTCACATGCAAGTGAATTTTAATTTCATTTCAATTTTCTATTGCAATATAAAATTAATGGGTACAGTATAGCGCACTTTCACTGCCTTGTTGCCCTGTTTCCCGGGCTTCCACTGTGGCATCGATTTCACTACGCGAAGTGCTTCGCGGTCAAGCGATGCATCGACTCCCCGAGCCAGAGTAACGTCATAAATGTCCCCATTTTCATCAACTACAAAGGCTACAAATACCTTGCCTTTAATTCCATTTTCCTGCGCAATTAACGGGTACTTAACGTTTTTCGATAAAAAGCTTAACAAAGCAGCCTGTCCTCCCGGAAATTCGGGCATCGTTTCCGCAAAGTCTAAAATTGCACTCAACTCCTCCTCGCCCTCATCTTTGCCGTAATCCATTATTTCTCCCAAATCAATAACTACAGGTTCTTCCGGTTCTTCTCCTTCCCATATTAATTCATCAACTGGCTTTTCACCATCATCAATAACTTTAAAAACAGGTACTTTGATGATTGGTTTTTCGGGCTCATTTTTTTCAGGTGGCGTACTTGGAATAACCAGGTATTCGGGAGGCATATAATCCCGACTTCCCTGAACAATCAGTGCTTTTCGTGCGGGTTGTTTCCACTCGAATGCAAACAATATAAAACCAAGCGCTACTACCAAACCAATCAGGAACAAGGTAGTTTTTTTACTTTCAAGATCAGCTTTCTTTGTTTTTTTAGATTTCATGGGTTTAAATTTTATTGGATTGTTTAATAAATCAAAGAACGCCGGCTTCTTGTTTTCTGCAGTTACATTAATAATAGCAAAAACTTTACCAAAAAAAATATTTGATTGTTTCTAAAAAATATTTTTATATTTGCAGCCACGTTTTGGGGGATTAGCTCAGTCCCGAGTTTTAGAAAATTATAATTTTCATAAAACCCGAGGATCCTCGAAAAACTAAAAAATCAAAGATTTAAGTTTTTCGGGATTGGCTAGAACTTAAAAGACTTATCTGCGAAGATAAAAAGTTCAAAAATATTTTGGGGGATTAGCTCAGTTGGCTAGAGCGCTTGACTGGCAGTCAAGAGGTCACCGGTTCGACTCCGGTATTCTCCACTTAAAGGAGCAGTTCGAAAGGATTGCTCCTTTTTTTATGCAAATGTTACACCGAAAGCATAACATCAGTAAGCGAATCCTCGGGCTGGAGGTTCAGCTTTTTCCTTAATTTGTAACGGTGGTTTTCAACGCCACGGATGGAGATTCCCAATAACGGAGCAATTTCTTTCGACGATAAATTCATTCGCAGGTACGCACACAATTGCAGGTCGCTAGAGGTAAGGTCGGGATATTTGTTTTTCATCTTTTGGAAAAACTGTTCGTGTGCGCGCTCGAAATTGTTTTCAAAAATCTGGCGGTCGTCGCGGCTCGATATATTCTCATCAATTTTGTTGTTCAGGTAATTAAAATATTTGTCGGGGTAACGCGATCCCAGCTCTTCTTTTTGTTTCCGTACAATATTTTTCAGGTCGATCAGAAACTCGTTTTTACGAATAATGGCCATGGTAGAGTTTGCCAGTTCTTTACTTTTAAATCGCACTTCGCTTCGTAGTTTATCGTTTCGCAGGCGAATAAGTTCCTGTTCACGTTTTTCGTGTTGCAGTTGTTCTTTCTTTTGGGTTTGTTTTACCCCCCACCGCCGGAACAGCAAAAGCGCTCCGATTAAAATAAACATATACAGAAATATGGCCAGTTTGGTAGCCAACAGCGGTGGCAATATTTTAAAATCGAAAGTATAAATCTGGCTTTCGTTACCCCAGATGTCAACTGCTTTTACCTGTAGCTGGTACTCACCGCGTGGCAATCGTTCAAACTGAAATTCAGGCTCGGTCACACTGTCCGACCAGTCCTGATGTAAGCCCTGCAAAAAATACTTGTATGATACCGGAAATTCGTTGAGCATAGGAAAAGAAAAGCGGAATTTCACGTTGTTCAGCGTGTTTTTAATTTCGGGGTCATTGGTGTTAAGAGGTAAAAATACCGATCTCCCACCATTGCTTTGCAGCTCAATACTTCTTACCTCTGGCGCATACCGTCCAACCGTACTTGTGGCAGAGTCGCTTACCGAAGCATCAAGAAAAGCTAAACCATTTTGCAGGCACAAAATACTGGTGTATTGATTTACCGGAAGTAAATTTTCGAAACCTTCAACCAACAACGGATCGTTAAACAACGTTGTTGGAAACTCTTTAACCAGTTTAACATCGGTTTGTACAATGGAGAACAGACCAATTGATGTCGGCTCGATAAACCAATAATAATTATTGGGCGCTTTTATTATTCGGCTGGCGGCTGCATACTTTCCCAAACTGGCGTTTAATGTATCGTACGGAAGAATGGAATTGGTAAGATCGTCGAAGGTATATAACTTTTCGCCGGTAGTAAATACAATGCGCTTTTCAATTTTAAATACATGTATGGAGTGGTCTTTCCCGAAAGTCTCTTCTCCAAAATATTCGGGTGCTCCCACCGCTTTTGTGCGTTCTTCATCCACCTGAATTTTAAAAATTCCGCGGTGCATGTGGCTGGCCCATATATTTCCTAAATGATCAAATTCAATATATCGAATAAGGTTCGTAAAATCTTCGATATAATTTCGGAACTCTATACCCTCATTGGTTTTATTGTAAACAATAATTCGGTTGTAAGTTGACTGCAAAAGCAATTCGGGATGAAGCGGATCCTGTACAAAATTGAAAGCTCCGCCTTCGTTCGAGATTACTCTTTTCTTCCCTTTTTTTAAAGCGAAACTTCCCTGGTTGTGACCAATTAATAGTTCATTGTCAATTACTTTCAAATCCCATATCTGGTCTTGCGTGCCCTGAACAAGTTGAATTTCATCGTTATCCAAATCAAGCGATGCTTCAAACAAACCCTGGTTGGTACCGAGGTATAGTTTATCCTCGAAAATGGCTGTTGAGTAAATCGCACCCGCACCCGGTAAGTTTTTAACCACAAAACTTTTGTTGGGGTTGTCGGCTACAAAACCAATTCCAATATCAAGTGCCAGCCAGGTATTCCCGCGTTCATCGGTAGCAATGCCCAATACCGTATTGTTAGGCAAACCATTTCTCGAATTTACTTTTGTTATCAGTTTCCCAAACCGATCAAAAACAACAATTCCGTCAACCAGCGAACCAATAATATATTGTCCGCTTTTGTTACGACAAGCCCGGTTTAATTCGTTCTCAATAAAATATGATGTCCATTCATCATTCCATTGCTTTAGTTTTATTCCATCCCAAAGAAAAATTCCTCTGTCGGCGGTACCAATCAGCAGGGTCTCATTAGCTCCGGGTATAATAAATTTAACGGTTGTACCTATCAGGGCATCGTCGAAAATAATTCGAATTACCTCATCGTTTTCAATTTCCCATATTCCATTGTCTCTGATCGCCACCAATACCCGATCGTTTACCTGGTTCATGACCGAAATGCCACCACCAAGAAGCAAGGAATATATACTGTCGCTATGATAGGTGAGTATATTGCCAAACGATTGAAAATAGACATAATCGTTTTTAACAGCAATGTTCCAAAACTCCAGATTGGGATTTTCTTCAAAAAACTCTTCCGCTTTTGGGTTGAGCGAAGTGTAAACCAGTTCTCCGGTTGGATTCGTTTTCCAAAAACCCAGCTCCATATAACCACCGGTATAAACAACCGAGTCGGCAACAGCTTTTACCGAGCGCACAATGGTATTGTTGGGCAGCCGGTTCATCATCCAGTTAGTTCCGTCGAACGAAAGAAGCCCCGAGTGATTGGCAAAATAAACCATACCATCGCCGGCAATACCAACGCCCCAGTTTTGCCGGGCTCCTTTATAGATTGTCTGGTCAAATTTCACCACTCCCGTTTCCTCTTCCAAAGCCATAGAAGTGATCGCCCAAACCACCAAAAAGATGGTTACAATCATCGATTTTGTTCCGGTTCTAAACATCAAATGTTTTTGATTTAACAGCTAATAAAAGGATCGAGTTCCTGCATTTTCTACTCCAAACCCCATTTTTTGCGAAATAAATAAAATTAAATGTATAAAAAAATAAAAAGTTTTTATATACCGAACACCATTTTAAACTCTGTTTTACAACTACTTATGATTATTGTTTATTATACAGGATGAGGTAATAATGAGGTTGTTAAAGCGATTCACTTTGCCCCAAAGTATCAATAGTGTATTTATTTGATTGCTTTGCGCCATGCTGTCGCCGTAACTTTGAACTCAAACTAATTCAAATTTTGAAGTTATGCGAAAAACATTCTTTATTGTATTTCTCCTTTTTTCGATTTCAACCCTGTTTGCGCAGGATAGAATTTCTATCTCCGGCTCGGTGGTTGATGCAGACGGAATAACTCTGCCGGGAGTATCCGTTTTGGAAAAAGGAACAACTAACGGAGTTGTTACAGACATTGACGGCAATTATACATTGTCGGTAAAACAGGGAGCCACTGTAGTTTTTAGTTACATTGGTTTTTTATCTCAGGAAATAAATCCACAACAATCAGGCACAATCAACATTCAGTTACAGGAAGATGTAGTTGGCCTTGAGGAAGTGGTTGTAGTTGGTTACGGATCGATGAAAAAGGCCGATCTTACCTCTTCAATTTCCACAGTTAAAGCAGACGAACTGGTAAAAACACCTGCCGGACAGGCAATGCAGTCGTTACAGGGAAAAGTTGCCGGTGTACAAATTGTAAATTCCGGGTCGCCGGGTAGTTCACCAACAGTTCGTATTCGTGGTATCGGATCGTTTCCGGGAAGCAGTGATTCATCACCTTTGTATGTTGTTGACGGAATGTATTTCAACGACATCGATTTCCTTAACCCATCGGATATCGAAACCTTATCGGTTTTGAAAGATGCATCGGCATCGGCGATTTACGGTGTTAGGGCAGCAAACGGCGTGGTACTTATTACCACAAAAAAAGGTTCGTTAAACACACAAACCAGTATTACCTACGAAGGATACTATGGTATCCAGGTTCCGCAGAACGTGATGCAAATGGCCAACGCCGAACAATTCGTTGATTACGTTTACCAAACCGGATCGGCAGCCGACATTAGCTTTGTAGAAAATGCCATGCAGCGCTACGGCCGCAGCCGCGTAAACCCGAACGTACCCAACGTTAATACCGACTGGTATGCCGAGATTATGAAATCGCATGCCCGCCAGCAAAACCACTCGGTTTCGGTTTTGGGTGGTAACGATAAAACTTCATACTCGATGGGAGTGAGTTACTACGACCAGGAAGGTTTACTGGAAGCTGACGATCGATACAAAAGAATGAATATTCGGGCATCAATCGATCACCAGGCAAACAGCTGGTTAAAAACCGGGGTAAACTTTAATGTAAGTAACGGCACCCGCGATATTGCTGACGATGCAGCCTGGTTTAGTGCTTATCATGCTGTTCCAATCCTTCCGGTTTTCGACCAACAAAATTACGACGATTTGGTAGCACAAGGAATTGATTACCCAAGTAATTATTCGAGTGCACAATTATTAGATTACCGCGGTTCGCAAAACCCGTTTTTAAGTCTCGCTTACAATGAAAAACGACAAAATATTCGGAAAGTACTGGCCGGCGTTTATGCCGAGGCTGACTTACTTCCAAACCTGCTAAAGTTTAAGAGTACCTACAATTCTTCAATGATGTTTTTGAAAGAGCGTAGTGTTGGAATACCGTATTACATTACCAATTCAACAAAACGTACCTTGTCCTCAATTGAATCAATTAGGACAACTGATGTAAACCATTTCTTTGATAACACATTAACATACACCGACAGTTTTGGCGACCATAACATCACCGCAATGGCCGGTATGTCATACCGGGACGAATGGTATGATTACCTGCGTGGAAATGCTGAAGATATTCCATTGAATGAAAATGGATGGTACATTGACCAGTCGCAGTCCGAGTCGTCAAAACAAGTTTATGACGATGGCGAGCGTTTATACGGCATCTCTTATTTCGGACGAGTATCGTACAACTACAATAATAAATACATTGCTTATTTCACCATTCGCCAGGAAGGAACACAGAAGTACCAGGAGAAATGGGGTACTTTCCCTGCCTTTGGTTTAGGATGGGTAGTTACCGAAGAGAGCTTTATGGAAAATGTTGGTTTTCTCGGCTACCTGAAACTGAGAGGTGGCTGGGGAAAACTGGGTAACGATAAAATTGCCCGCCAGGATGGAGCAAATACTACCAATCCGGTTTATTTGGCTATCGACGATATGCAGGTTGACGGAACAACCACAACAAGCACATTTGGTTATTTGGGTTGGGAAACCGTAACCGGGACCAATGTTGTTTGAACGCCGAATTGCTTGGTAATCGTTTAACCATTGATGCCGACTACTTTATCCGCGACACGGAAGATGCGGCTATCCCGGTAAGTTTGAAATTGCAATCGGGAAGTGTTTTGCGTAACGTTGGTACTATCCGTAACTCGGGATTGGAACTTGCAGTAGGCTGGCGAAACGAAATTAACAGAGATTTTAGCTACAACCTTGGCGTGAACATTTCAACACTTAAAAACGAAGTGCGCGACCTTTACGGACAAACCTACATTAACGGCGGTTCGGCCGAGTTCAGACAACGTTCACAGATTGGTGAACCACTGCTTTCGTTTTATGGTTACGAAGTGGCAGGCATTTACCAAAACGAAGCTGAAATCAGCGCTGATCCGGTAGCCGTTGACAATTCTTTGGTTCCGGGCGATTTCAGATATGTGGATCAGAACAACGACGATGTGATCAACGACGACGACAAAGTATTCCTGGGTTCATACATTCCAACATTTACATACGGTGGGTTTATCGGTCTGAACTATAAAGACTTCGAATTCTCGATGAACATTATGGGCCAAACAGGTAATAAAATCCTTAACCGCAAACGTGGTGAGATCATCTGGACAAACGATACCAACATCGACGCCGATTTGGCCAAGGGATTATGGACCGGCGAAGGCACCTCAAATAAATATCCATCGGCTTCGGCACTTCGCCGCGGATGGAACCAGAACTTTAGCGATTACCTGGTTGAAGACGGAAACTTCTTCCGCATCCAGAACATTCAGCTGGCCTACAACATTGATGGCGAAAAGCTGTTTGGCGCGGGAATGCCCGATGCCAGAGTATTTGTAACTGCAGAAAAGCCGCTTACAGTATTTAAGTACAACGGATTTAATCCGGAAGTTAACAACGGTATCGACCGACAGTTTTATCCGGTACCGGCCGTTTACACAATTGGGGTAAATCTAAAATTCTAAACACTTTAAAACATGAAGAAGAAACTTTTAATAAAATATTTTGCACCCGTAATGTTAGTCGGGCTGCTATTGGTGTCAGTAATCGGATGTACCGACAAACTCGACCAACCTTTTGAGAACGAATCGTTTACCAGCGACGTGGATTATACCATTAGCGAAAATATGGTATTACCGTTAATGGGAGCCTATCAGGGATTATACACACGCTCGTGGGAAGAGCCGTTAACGCTGGGAATTCGTGGCGATGATGTAAATGCTGCAGGCGACCAGGTTCCTATGCAGGAACAGGATAATTATATGTACCAGGCCAGCCACTGGAATCCAAACTCAGTATGGCAGCTGCACTACAACGATATCGTGAATGTTTTTACGGCTATCGAAGAAATTAATAAGTACCGCGAAGCATCAGGTAACGATGCAATGGCCGATCAGTACATTGCCGAATGCCGTGTTATGCGTGGTTACCTTTACCTGAACATTGCCCGTACTTTTGGTGGTTGTATTGTTATCGACGAACTTGACAATATTCAGAATACACCAGTGAGCAATAAAGCTCAGGTAATGCAATATATTGTTGACGAAATGACCGATGCAATTCCAAACCTTCCTGATATGCATCCAAACAAACGTTCTGATATTCCTGGAGGAATGACTACTTACACAGCTTACGCAATTCAGGCATTGGCTTACCAGGAAATGGAAGATTACCAGGGAGTGGTAAATGCAACTTCGCAAATTATTAATTCGGGAGAGTTTAGATTATCCGACGACTTTTACCACCTGTTTAAAAAGGCAGGTAAACTGAATGATGAAAACATTATGGAATTCCAATATTCTGATTTTTACCAGGGAGAAGGCGATAATTCCAATTTCTTGTGGGCACCATTTGGAATTGGCGGATGGACACCCGTTGTAACAGGCGCCGGTGCCGGTTGGGGATTCTATGAGCCTACATTGAAATACATTGAATTTATGCTCGACAGAGGCGAAGTGGAACGACTGGAAACCAGTGTTATTTTCACTCCCGATGGAATTACCGAGTTGCAAAACGATTACGGTGAACTACCCGAGTGGATTGATAACACCAACCGCGAAGGCGACATTTTTAACAATAACGCACGTTTGAATTTTGTGAGTGGCAAACACAGTCAACCTTCTACTGAGTTGATTCCCGGGAGAACATCATACGGAAGTAACAAGAACTTTATTGTTATCCGTTACTCCGAAATGCTCCTTACCTATGCAGAAGCGCTTACACGTGGAGCATCAAGTAATATTTCAATGAGTGCCGACGATGCCGTGAACATGGTTCGTGCCCGTGCCGGATTAACCAACTTATCGGGGGTTACAACCCAAGATGTACTGGACGAGAAATTTGCCGAACTGGCGATGGAATGGGGAACACGTTTTTACGACATGGTACGTACCGAAAACACAAGCGCCCTTTCGTATGGAGGCCGAACATTTACAATGGACAAAGCCTATTTGCCATTTCCGGCCGATCAGGTTGCTGAATTACCACATTTGGAAGAAGGAATTGACTAAAACGATAAAACATGAAGACTTATAATAAATTATTTATACTTGCATTGATACTGTTTGCTTTCAATGCATGCGATCAGAACTACATCGATGGAATATCGGCTGTAGCCCCGGGAGCGGATGAAACAGCTCCACAGGTTACGATTAACTTTCCACCCGAAGGTTATGAAATTCAAACAAACGATGCTGTTGCTTCGGTAAATATCGACTTTGAAGTGCGTGACGATATTGAAATCGGGTCCATTTCGGTGAATATCGACGGCACCGAAATTGTGAGCTACTCTGACTTTATGGACTACCGCGTGGCAATGAGAACCTACACTTACGACAATGTAACAACTGGTTCGCATGTGTTAAGTGTTACTGCCACCGATCTTGATGGCAAAACAACAACAGCAACCGTAAACTTTGCCAAATCGCCGCCATACGTACCGCAATACGAAGGCGAAATTTTCTACATGCCGTTTAATAACGAGTTCCGCGAAATGAACAGCCTTAACCTGGCAACTGCAGTAGGAAGTCCTGGTTTTACCGATGGTATCCAGGGAGGTACTGCATACAGCGGAGCTGCTGATTCGTACCTAACATTCCCAGCTACAATTCTGCAGGGAGCAACCGAAGTTAGTGCAAGTTTCTGGCTGAAAGTTGATGCCAGCATGGACAGAGCGGGAATTTTAGTGGTATCACCTCCGGCTGACAACGATAACGACCGTACAAAAGGTTTCCGTTTCTTCCGCGAAAATGCAAGCGGTATGCAGCGTTTTAAATTGAATGTTGGTAATGGAGAATCAGACTCGTGGTTTGATGGTGGAGCTGCTGCCGATGTTGAACCAAATACAGGTGAGTGGACACACTTTGCATTTAGTATTTCAGAAACCAGCGCCGCTGTTTACATTAACGGAGAATTGGTTAGTGACGGTGATTTCTCAGGAATCGACTGGACCGATTGTGATGTGATTTCAATTATGTCGGGTGCTCCGAACTGGACCGGCTGGAGCCACCTTTCTGACGGTAGTTTAATGGATGAGTTACGTATTTTCAATACTGCGCTTACACAGGAAGAAATTCACACCATTATGCTGAAAGAACAAGCTTCTTTCTACATGGATTTTAACGGCGATTTTAAAGAAGCCATCAGTACCGCAGATGCTACAGTTGTTGGCAATCCATCAATTGATTATGGCGCCGGTGTTGAAGGCGATGCCTACCAGGGAGCGGCTGATTCGTACCTCACTTTCTCAACTGCTGATGTTGATGTTCAGGGAGAAGAATTCAGTGCAAGTTTCTGGTTGAATGTTAATGCAACACCAGACAGAGCTGGTATTTTGGTTATGGGACCAGAAGACACTGCCAATCCTGACGCGCAAAACGACAGAACAAGTGGTTTCCGTTTCTTCCGCGAAAATGCAGGTGGAATGCAACGCTTTAAACTTAATGCCGGTAACGGAACTGCAGACTCGTGGTTTGATGGTGGTACTGCCGCCGATGTTGACCCAACAACTGGCAACTGGGTGCACATGGCATTTGCCATTTCGGGTACCGAGGCGCGCGTTTATATAGATGGAGTTGAGGTTAAACAAGGTGATTTTTCTGGAATCGACTGGACCGGCTGCGACCTGCTTTCAATTATGTCAGGCGCTCCACGTTTTAATGGCTGGAACCACAACTCGGACGAAAGTCTGATGGACGAATTATACTTGTTCAAAAAAGCACTTTCGGCTGACGAAGTTGCTTTAATGATGCAAGACGGTTTATAGAGCACTATAAGGTAGTTTTAAGAATTGGCCCACCGTAATCTGCGGTGGGTCAATTCAAACTTTTTCTTTAATTTTCAAAAACTCTTATTGCTGATTCTGATGCGCATATTCCATAAATTACTATTGCTTTTTTTTGTAACAGGAATGATTGTTTCCTGCAGTAAGGATGATCCGGCGGAAGAACAACCGACGGAAAACCTGGCAATCACGTACGCTTATATTGGCGAAACAGCACTTTCTGCAAGTGGCGCCAATTCAAATGTTGCCATCGACGAAACGATTGAAATCCGTTTTAATACTGCGATAAATACAGTTTCTGCCGAGGCAAATATTAATTTATTCGACGCAGATAATAATCCTCTGGCATTAACATTTTCCTATTTCAACTCCAATCAATTGGTAAAAATCGATCATCAGGATCTGGATGAAAATGCAACTTATACATTGACGATTTCATCCGGCTTGAAAGGAGCAAACGAGGAGCCTTTTAATGGGCAATCGTATACCTTCTCTACACTCACAACACCACTGGTTTTAGAAAGTGTGCAAATAGATGAAGTAACCTACAATCCGCTGTCGCGAATTCTGGATATTAACCGAAAACCGGTGATCCAGCTACAATTTAATTCAGCCGTGTCAAAAGACGACATTTCCCTTTATTCGTCGTATTCAAGCAATGGAGCATCAGTAGCTTCAACTGTTAACCAGGTAAACGAACAAACAATTTCTGTTGAAATTTCGCAGGAACTGGAAGGTTTTAGTAAAACCGTTTTTTCCATTTCATCAGACATTGAAAATCGGATTGGCAAGCCTTTCGACGGGCTGGAACTGAACTTTTATACGCAAGCCGACACCACTCCTAAATTCCCGCAAATTTCAGACGAAGAATTATTAACGCTGGTTCAACGGCAAACTTTCAAGTATTTCTGGGATTTTGCACATCCGGTTTCAGGATTGGCACGCGAAAGAAATACATCAGGAAATACGGTTACCACAGGTGGTTCCGGTTTTGGTATAATGGCGATATTGGTAGGAATCGAACGCGGATTTATTACGCGTAAGCAAGGAGTTGACAGACTGGAAACCATTGTCGATTTTTTAACTGATGCCGACCGTTTTTATGGCGTATGGCCACACTGGTTAAACGGCGAAACCGGACAGACCATTCCGTTTAGCTCAAACGACGATGGTGGCGACCTGGTTGAAACCGCATTCATGATGCAGGGATTACTAACTGTGAGACAGTACCTGAATTCCGGCAATTCACAGGAATCTTCCTTAAAGGATAAAATCAACACACTTTGGGAAACCATTGAATGGGACTGGTACACACAAGGCGGACAAGACGTATTGTACTGGCACTGGTCGGAAAATAACGACTGGGCAATGAACATGAAAATAAGGGGCTGGAATGAGGCTCTTATTGTTTATATTCTCGCTGCTTCGTCGCCAACGCACACCATCGACAGAGATGTATACACCAAAGGCTGGGCGCGTGATGGCGACATGATTAACACAGATAATAATTCGTATTACGGCTACACCCTGCCATTGCGCAGCGACATGGGCGGCCCCTTGTTCTTTTCGCACTATTCGTTTTTGGGACTCGATCCACGAAACCTTTCTGATCAGTATGCCAATTACTGGGAGCAAAATGTAACGCACTCAAAAATAAATCAGGCCTACTGTGCCGATAATCCGCAAAACTATGTGGCATATTCTGATGAGTGCTGGGGACTTACGGCCAGCGATGGCTATTCCGGTTATTCGGCACACTCGCCAAACAACGACCGGGGCGTTCTTACTCCTACTGCGGCGCTGTCGTCGATGCCTTACACGCCTGAGGAATCGATGGAAGCTTTACGCTATTTCTACTACACACTTGGAGATAAATTGTGGGGAGAATATGGATTTTACGACGCTTTTGATTTTACCAACGGCTGGGTGGCCGACTCCTACCTTGCCATCGATCAGGGGCCGATTGTAGTGATGATTGAAAATTACCGGACCAACCTGCTTTGGGATCTGTTTATGTCGTGCCCTGAAGTACAAGCCGGATTAACAAAACTTGATTTTACGTATTAACAGATGAAGAAGATTATATTTCCAATAGTATTAATCGCACTGATCAGCAGCATGGGTTTTTCGGGATGCAATTCCAAAAACAAAAAACCGGTTGAAACGGTGCAGAAAGCAGAAATTTCACTTGAAGATTCTTTGCTGAATCTGGTGCAATACCAAACCTTTCAGTATTTCTGGGATGGTGCAGAACCGGTTTCAGGAATGGCACGCGAGCGCATTCATATGGACAATGTGTATCCGCAAAACGATCAGAATGTGGTTACACTTGGCGGCTCGGGATTTGGCGTAATGGCCATTCTCGTTGGTATCGAACGCGGATTTATTACGCGTGAGCAGGCGCTGGAACGTTTTCAAAAAATCGTAGATTATCTCGGAAAAGCCGATCGTTTCCATGGTGCGTGGCCACACTGGCTTGACGGGCCAACTGGGAAAGTAAAACCATTCAGTAAAAAAGATGATGGCGGCGATTTGGTGGAAACTGCTTTTATGATCCAGGGATTACTGGCGGTTGCCGAATACTACAAAGACGGAAATGAAGCGGAGCAGCAGCTGGTTGCCGATATTCAGCAATTGTGGGAAACCGTTGAATGGGACTGGTACACCCAAGGAAAAGATGTTTTGTACTGGCACTGGTCGCCCAATTACGGCTGGGAGATGAATTTCCCGGTTGGTGGTTACAACGAATGTCTGATCATGTACGTTCTGGCAGCTTCATCGCCAACGCATCCAATCTCTCCGGCCATTTACGATAAAGGCTGGGCGCTTAACGGAGACATTGCAAAAGACACCATTTATTACGGCCTGAGTACCGTTCTTAACTTTTACGAACACAACGACGATCCGATCGGGCCACTTTTTTGGGCACATTATTCGTACCTTGGTCTGAATCCGAAAGGGTTAAAAGACAAGTATGCCGACTACTGGAAACTAAATGTAAATCATGCTACGATTCACTATCGTTACGCGCTTGATAATCCTAAAAATCATAAAGGATATGGCGAGAATCAGTGGGGATTTACGTCAAGTTATTCCATGAACGGTTATGCCGGGCATCATCCGGGGGAATCGGATCTTGGAGTGATTTCTCCTACCGCTGCACTTTCATCGTTTCCTTATACGCCAAAAGAATCGATGAACGTTTTGAAATACTTATACCTGGAAGCCGATTCACTCGTGGGAGAATACGGTCCGTATGATGCATACAGCCAAACAGAAAACTGGTATTTGCCACGTTACCTGGCCATCGATCAGGGACCAATTCCGGTGATGATTGAAAATTACCGCAGCGGACTTTTGTGGAACCTATTCATGAAAAACGAGGATGTGAAGAAAGGATTGGCAAAATTGGGATTTGAAACACCGTAACTGATATACTAAGAAGCAATGCAAACCTTAAAAAAACTTGTTGGAACTTTCTTAATAGCCCTGTCAATCATTAGCAGCGGCCAGGCCCAAATTATCATTCCAAAAACCTATTGTAATCCGCTGGATATAGATTACACCTACATGGTTTACAATTCGGCCCGGAATATTTCTTATCGATCGGGTGCCGATCCGGCAGTTATCGAGTTTCGCGGCGAATACTACATGTTTGTTACCCGCTCGTTTGGCTACTGGCACTCAACCGATTTGGTGCATTGGAATTTTATTAAACCTCAGCAATGGTTTTTCGAAGGTTGTAACGCACCAACAGCTTTTAATTACAAAGATTCGTTGGTGTATTTTGCCGGCGATCCGGCGGGTTACGGGAGTATTCTTTACACCGACGACCCCAAAAGCGGCAAATGGACACCAACGCCATCTATTTCAAATAATATTCAGGATTCAGAGCTTTTTATTGATGATGACGGCAAAACCTATTTGTATTGGGGATCATCGAATGTGTATCCGATTCGCGTAAAAGAATTAAACAAAGATGATCGTTTTTTGGAAACCGGAATGAAAAAAGACCTGATAAACCTGGTGGAGGAAGAGCACGGCTGGGAGCGTTTTGGAGAGAATAACTTTCATCCAACTTTAAAAGAAGGTTACATGGAAGGTGCCTCAATGACCAAACACAACGGCAAATATTACCTGCAGTACGCTGCACCGGGAACACAATTTAATGTTTATGCCGATGGCGTTTACATCGGTGAATCGCCACTGGGCCCGTTCACCTATATGAAAAACAACCCGATGAGCTTTAAACCGGGTGGTTTTACCAACGGCGCAGGGCATGGAATTACGGTGAAACAAACCAACGGTCAATACTGGCATTTTGCTACTATGGCACTGGCTTCAAATGCTCAATGGGAACGTCGGTTGTGCATGTTCCCCACCTATTTCGATGACGAAGGCTTGATGCATTCGAATACGGCTTATGGCGATTATCCGCGTTTTGGCCCCGATCATCCCACAAAAGCCGGCGAGCATTGCGGCTGGATGTTGTTGTCGTACAAAGGAAAAGTTACCGTTTCATCGTCGTTACAACAGATCATGAAATTCACCTCAAATAATGATGAGGTGGAGGTACACGAATTACCGATTGAAAAGAATGACAAAGGTGAAATTACCGCCAATGTGCTGACCGATGAAAACCCGAAAACATTTTGGGTGGCCGAAGCCAACGACAACAAACAATGGATAACTATTGAAATGCAAAATCCAGGAAATATTTATGCTTTTCAACTGAATTTTCACGATTATGAAACGGGTATTTATACACGCACCGAAGGCTTACGACATCGTTTTGTAATCGAAGTTTCAGCAGACGGAAAAAACTGGCAAACGGCGGTTGACCGTAGCAACAGTTACAAAGATTCACCGAATGCATACATCGTGCTGAATCAGCCGGTGGAAGCAAAATTTGTTCGCTATAAAAACATCAAAGTTCCGGGAAAAAACTTTGCCATGAGCGAGATTCGGGTATTTGGTTTAGGACTCGGGAAGAAACCTGCCGAAGTAAAAGATTTTCAGATAAATCGTGAAGATGACCGCCGGGATATTTCCTTCTCGTGGAAACCGGTAAAAGGTGCGCAGGGATACAATATCCGTTGGGGAATTGCACCCGACAAACTCTACCAGTCGTGGCAGCTATACGATACAACTGAGCATTTTATGCGCTGCCTCGACCGCAATACGCCCTACTATTTTTCGATTGAAGCATTTAACGAAAACGGAATTTCGGAACAAACGGAACCCATTAGAATTAATTAGAAACTTTTAAATACTATAGATATGTCACGCTTTTTACTATTTGTTGCAGTACTATTTTTATTCGCCGGATGTGGAACACCGACGAGCAACTCAGATGATTCCGAAATGGATGTTTTTGTTTCCGATCTGATGGCCCAAATGACTGTCCAGGAAAAAATTGGTCAGTTGAACCTGATTACGCCGGGAGGTGGAATTCCAACAGGATCGGTTGTAAGCACCGGAGTTGAGGAGAAAATAAAAACCGGGAAAGTAGGCGGTATTTTTGGTGTTTACGGACCGGAAAAAACACGCCAGGCACAGCAACTGGCTGTTGAAGAAAGCCGCCTGGGAATTCCGATGATCTTTGGTTCCGATGTTATACATGGATACAAAACCACTTTCCCGCTACCGCTTGGACTAGCCAGCACCTGGGATATGGAATTGATAGAAAAAACTGCTCAGATTGCGGCGAAAGAAGCAACCGCCGATGGTATCTTCTGGAACTTCTCGCCAATGGTTGATGTATCGCGCGATCCACGTTGGGGGCGTATTTCTGAAGGTGCCGGTGAAGATCCGTACCTGGGTTCCGAAATTGCCAAGGCAATGGTAAACGGATACCAACAAAACGACCTGACCTCAACTACAACGATGATGGCAACCGTAAAACATTTTGCCTTGTATGGGGCTGCAGAAGCCGGCCGCGATTACAACTCGGTTGATATGAGTCACCTGAGAATGTTCAACGAATATTTCCCGCCATACAAGGCTGCAATCGATGCCGGAGTTGGTTGCGTAATGTCGTCTTTTAACGATGTTGACGGCGTGCCCGCCAGTGGAAACAAGTGGTTGCTTACCACCGTTTTGCGCGATATGTGGGGATTTGATGGATTTGTGGTTTCCGATTACACTTCGGTAAACGAAATGATCGCTCACGGTTTGGGCGATTTGCAAGAGGTTTCGGCGCTGGCATTAAAAGCCGGTTTGGATATGGACATGGTGGGAGAAGGATTTCTGACCACGCTGGAAAAATCGCTGGAAGAAGGCAAAGTTACCGAGGAAGATATTAATAAAGCGTGCCGTAGAATTCTGGAAGCAAAATACAAACTGGGACTTTTTGACGATCCATATCTTTATTTTGATAACTCGCGTCCCGAAAATGATATTCTAACTGATGAACATCGTCAGGTGGCACGACAAGCAGCTGCCCGTTCGATGGTACTATTGAAAAATGAAAACCAGTTGCTACCGCTGAAAAAGACAGGAACAGTGGCTTTGGTCGGACCGCTGGTTGACAGTCGTAGCAACATGCTTGGAACATGGGCACCAACAGGAGACTTCAATCTTTCAGTTACCGTTTTGGAAGGATTCCAGAATGTGGTTGGCAACGATGTGAATATTCTTCATGCAAAAGGTGCTAATATTAGCGACGATCCTGCATTTGCAGAAAAAATAAATGTATTTGGCCCGAAGATTTTTATTGACGAACGTTCGCCTGAAACTATGTTGCGCGAAGCTGTATCTGTGTCGCGAAAAGCAGATGTGATTGTTGCAGTTGTTGGTGAGGCCACTGAAATGACGGGAGAATCATCAAGCCGCACGGATATTACCATGCCTCCGAGTCAAAAGAAATTGTTGCGGGAACTGGCCAAAACAGGAAAACCACTGGTTGTGGTAAATATGAGTGGTCGCCCAATGGAAATTAGCGAAGAAGTAGAGCTGGCTGATGCTTTCGTGCAAATGTGGCATGCCGGTGTTGAAGGTGGAAATGCGCTGCCCGACGTTTTGTTTGGCGATTACAATCCATCCGGTAAACTTACAGCAACTTTCCCTGTAAATGTTGGGCAAGTGCCGATTTATTACAGCGTTCGAAATACCGGTCGCCCGCAAGATGGCGATACCTTTCAAAAATTCAAATCGAATTACCTGGATGCGCCCAACTCGCCGCTTTTCCCCTTTGGTTATGGATTGAGCTACACTTCATTCGAGTTTAAAAACTTAAGTATCGACAAAGCCACAATCGCCAATAACGAAGACGTAAAAGTGTCTGTTGAAGTGACCAACACCGGCGATTTTGATGGCGAAGAAGTAGTGCAGTTGTATATTCGTGATATGGTGGCCAGCATTACGCCACCGTTGCGTTTGCTCAAGGGATTCGAAAAAGTTTTCGTTCCAAAAGGTGAAACTAAAACAGTGGAATTCACTATCACCAACGACGATCTGGCATTTTATCATTCGGATTTGTCGTTTTATGCCGAACCCGGTGAATTTGAAATTTATGTGGGAGGTGATTCGAACGCCTCACTGGCAACAAAATTTACTTTAGAATAAGAATCTAAACCAACTAAAATGAGAAGTTTATTAGTACTAACACTTTTTGCATCAGTTCTGCTTTTGGAAGCTTGTTCGCAAAAAGAAAGTGATCTGCAACGCCCAAACATTATTTTTATTATGAGCGACGATCATGCGTACCAGGCCATTAGCGCCTACGACGATAAACTGATCCAGACGCCAAATATCGACCGGATTGCCGACGAAGGGATGTTGTTTACCAATGCCTGTGTTTCCAACTCGATTTGTGCGCCGTCGCGGGCAACTATTCTAACCGGAAAACACACGCACATTCACGGAAAGATCGACAATAACTTTCCTTTCGACACAACCAATGTTACTTTTCCGCAGTTGCTGCACAATTCCGGCTATCAAACGGCTATGTTTGGAAAGCTGCATTTCGGAAACAATCCGAAAGGTTTTGATGAGTTTAAAATCCTTCCCGGACAGGGCGATTACTACAACCCCGATTTTATTACCAACACCGGCGACACCACCATTCAGGGTTATGTAACCGACGTAATTACCGACCTTGCCATCGACTGGATGGATAACCGAAGAAAGGAAGACAAACCTTTTTTAATGATGTACCTGCACAAAGCGCCTCATCGCGAGTGGTACCCTGCTGAACGCCATTATAAGGAGTTTACCCAAAAGACTTTCCCCGAACCAGAGACTTTATTTGACGATTACAAAGGACGGGGAACAGCAGCGAAAGAGGCCGAAATGAACCTGTTAAAACACATGACCGTTTCGGCTGATAATAAAATTCACCCCGAGTTGGCCAAAGAGCTGGGCGTTGAGGAAATGTCGGAATGGGGATTTAACGTTTTTAAAAGTAAATACGCCCGTTTTACCGATGAGCAAAAAGCCAGTTGGGATGCGGTTTACGGCCCAATAAACGAAGAGTTTGCAAATCTGTACCCTACAATGAACGACTCGGCTTTTATGCGTTGGAAATACCAGCGTTACATGCAGGATTACCTGGGCTGTATTGCATCGGTTGATGAAAATGTTGGCCGTTTGCTCGATCACTTGAAAAAACAGGGATTGGATGAGAATACCATCGTCGTTTATACCTCTGATCAGGGATTTTATCTGGGCGAACACGGCTGGTTCGATAAACGTTTTATTTACAACGAATCGTTTAAAACACCGCTTTTGGTAAAGTGGCCGGGAAAAATTGCTCCGGGATCGGTTTCGGATGAAATGGTGCAGAACCTCGATTTTGCACAAACTTTTCTGGAGGCTGCGGGTGTTAATGCTCCATCGGATATGCAGGGCGAAAGTTTGATGCCGCTTTTGGTTGGCGACACGGCCGCCTGGACACGCGATGCTGTTTATTATCATTATTATGAATATCCGGGATTCCATATGGTAAAACGGCACTACGGAATTGTAACCACCGATTTTAAACTCGCACATTTCTATTACGATATTGACGAGTGGGAATTGTACGACCGCAAAAAAGATCCGTTGGAACTGAATAATGTGTACGACGACCCGGCTTATGCCGATGTGGTTACTACATTGACCAAACAATTGCAGAATTTGCGTGTGCAATACAAAGACTCGGAGGAACTTGATGAGGCTTTTATTCAAAAATACAAAGACAGAGGCCTGATAAAATAAAGATTTACCAAGGTCTTAAAAAAGAATATCGGCAAGTTGCTAATCATTTAGCTTGCCGATTTTTTTATTCCCATTAGTAAAGGACAAGGTTCTATTGCACCTGAGCGGTAGAAGGATCCTCAACCCGAATTATATCGCCTTCGTTAACTCCAGAAATAATTTCGCAGTAGTCTTTACCAATGGTCCCCAGAACAATTTCGGTGCGAATTAGCTCATCATTTTTCTGAACCAAAACATCAAAATGTTGGGATAATTTCATTCCCGGCAACTTTCGTATGCGCAACACATTCTCTTTGTCGTTGGCTTTTACCAGCAACTCAACATTTTCGCCCCCTGCCAGTTTTTGCTGATTGTTTTCATCAACAAAAACATCAAACGATACCGACTCCGAATTTTCATCGTCGTACACCTGGCCAATGGTTCCCATAAAAGTTGCGTTGTTCACGGTAACTTCCACTTCTCCCCCGGGCTGAATTAGTGCGAGTTTATTTTTACCGGCGCTTCCAATAATTTTAGAGGTGCTTTCATCGGCAATTTTTACCAGCGCCTGGTCGAGTGCAACATAATCGCCCACATTCCCGGCAACTTCCAGCAAAATACCCGAAACCGGTGCTTTTACATCCGTTTTTTGCAAAATAGCGCGTTGTGTTGCCACACTCTTTTTAAACGACTGAATTTGTAAGGCCAGGTTCCGCTCATCCATTTCCAACTGCTGCAATCGCATCGAATTCTTTTCTGCCTGGTTGTTTAAATCCTGCTCGGCCAACAATAGGTTTTGTTTTATCTGATCAACCCGCGCCTGCGATGTGCCGCCTGCTTCCAACAGTTTTTCCTGCTGTTCAAGCGAATGGCGCATATTCTGAACGCGTGCTTTTTTTGCCTCTTCACCTTGATTAAGATCGAGCTGAATGCTTTTTACATTTAAGCGGTTTTTCTCAAGGGCATTTTCTTTTTGCTGTATCTGGTTATTCAGATCGGCAATTTCGTCCTGTATCTGGTTTTTGTTGAGCTGTAGAATAAGTTCCCCTTTTTCAACCCGCTCGCCGGGCATTTTATGCACGGTAACCACCGAGTTTCGCAAGGGATTTATTACCGATACAACATTGGCCGCACGAACACTTCCCTGGCATTTAAACGAAACCACCACCGGGCCACGGTCAACAACTTCGGTTTTAATAATTGATTTATCCGAATTCCCTTTACAGGCAAACAATACGCTCGCCAAAATTGCCAGAAGGCCAAAAACAAATAATCGGGACCTGTTATGCATAATGATTCCAGTTTTATAAAAAGTTAACCAAATGTACAAAAATGCAGACACAAAAAAAGACAGCACTAATTCGGCTGCCTTTTCTTTTATTTAAAATTTATTACTTGTCAATCTTTTCAACATATAATTTTTTAATGGCGCTTAAATAGTCAACATCCATCTTATCGGAGAAAATACGAACGGCTTCAACAAGCTTACCATCGATATAAAACGAAGCATTGGCAGCATCAAACTCATGCCCTTCCCAGTTGTACTTCACATCCATCGAAACTTTTATAAACTCCTCCGAGTCGAGATATTTAGGCACTTCAATATAAGCAAAAGTAGTATCCTGAGCATTCAGAAAAATTCCATCGGCCAGTTTTTCCAGCTCAAGAAATTTAACGATCTTAACATTGGCTTCCAGCGTTCCTTTTAGTTTCTTTTTCATCAGAAAATGAATCCCCTGATCCACATAAGCTTCCTGAATCTTTACCAACAAATCAAGCGATGGTAGGTGTTTTATCCGAATCGCATTAAGAAAAGTTGAGCCGATAGACATGTAGGCTTTCCCGGCATCAAAATTCCAGTTGTACTTTTTCTCAATCGCTTGTGTGGCTCTCAAAACTTCCTCCAGCGGATATTGTTTATCCAGCACCAGGTAAATGTACAACGACCCCGGATCGGTCGGCAGGTTATGGTAGTATCCGGGAAACGGATTTAACGATTCGAACACCAGGCTTTCAGGAAGAATTTTTTCCTCAACCGAAACAACCATATCTTTTTTTGTGAGGTTTACGAATACCTCCATCTTTTTATTTCCCATGATTGATATCTTTGATTTTTTATTTTTAACAATAACGTATGGCAAGCCAAGTAGTTCAATTCGCACATATAGGCAAGGTAACATTTTCTCAAAACCAGCGATCTAAAAATATTAAACTTAGCGTAAAACCCGACAAATCGGTGCTGGTTTCTTTTCCTTTTTTTATTACACCAAAAGAGGCAATGGCTTTTGTGGAGAAAAACCAGCAATGGGTTTTAAAGCAGCAGGAAAAGATGAAAGCCCGCTCAACAAACGTAAAACCGGGCACCGTAATTGAAACAAAACTGCATAAAATACGCATTGTTCAGGGCGAAAAAAACGATGCTAAACGAAAAGGCGATAGCATAATAATTTCGGTTTCGGATTTTGAAAATGAAGAATCGATTGCTTTTATCGATCAAATTGTAACCGCTGTTTACCGCCATGAAGCCAAACGTTTGCTTCCGGTCAGAATTTCCGATCTGGCAAAAAAACACGGTTTTAGCTACAGCAAAGTAACCATCCGAAATAACCGTCGAAACTGGGGAAGCTGCTCATCAAAGAACAACATCAGCCTGAATTTGCAAATGATGAAACTGCCCGTAAAACTGATCGATTATATTTTGCTGCACGAGTTGGTGCATACCGAAGTTAAAAATCATGGCCCAAAATTCTGGGAACGGCTAAACCAGATAACCGATGGCAAGGCGCGCGAACTGGCACGCGAAGTGAAAAAATACTCCACTTACACGCTGTAAACAACACATCAGCACAAAAGCGGAGTTAAATAAACCTCAATTTTCGGCACTATTACCGCGGTAGCGCTCCACAACTGAAAAAGAGAATCTAAATTTGTCGTGTAATTTTAAAAGCCAAGGTTTGAGAGCATTATTCATACTGCTTTTAATTTATTTTCTGACAGGGATACTACAGATAACCGGAGACAATTCATTTCCGATAAATGACATTGCTTTTTCCGCAGAAACGGACACGATAGAAGTTGAATGTAGTGTATCGTCAGATATTGATTTGTGCGAATCCTTACTGGAATACCAGGAAGATAACCACAACAAAATCTTTGCATTTCCGGTACAAAGAGCAACTTCCAAAACCTTCCCCGAAAGTTTAAACAGTTCAGACAAAAGAGCAATAACTGCTGTTTTTAAGCCCATTCTTATACTTTATACCAACCTCCCGCCGCCCGCGTATATCGCATAAAATTTCAGATTGTTGCATTATCCCGCCGATTAAGGGATGATTTGGATTGGCTAATCACTCTATCATTTTGTAAATTCATACAGCCATCGCAACACATTTATTTCGAATGCAATACGCATTTTAAGCATGAACTTAACTAATGCAAAGCAGCAACTTTATACATCATTGCCACGTTAAAATCCTTTTGTAATCAATGAAGCACTTTAAAATAAATATCGCTTTAATTTTACACATTATTTCGATCGTAATTACGTTTGAAAGTCTGTTTATGCTCTTTGCGCTTATCGTCTCATTTATTTACAAAGAGAGCGTTTTTGCCGATCTGTCGCACACTTTTCTAATTACATTTGTTTTAGGTGTTGTTTTAAACCTGCTTACCAAAAAACAACGGCAGGTAGAACCTTCGTTGCGCGAGAGTTTTATAATTGTTACGCTGGCCTGGGTGGTAATGGCTTTGGATGGTACACTCCCCTATTTGCTAACCGGCAGTATCCCGAATTTTACCAACGCCTTTTTCGAATCGATTTCCGGGTTTACCACAACAGGATCGTCGATTTTGGCCGACATTGAAGCGCTGCCCAAAAGCATTCTGTTTTGGCGTGCCGAAACCCACTGGATTGGTGGAATGGGAATTATTGTTTTAGTGGTGGCCATTATGCCGTTTCTGAAAATTAACGGTATTTACCTGTTTTACTCCGAAGTGTCGAGCGTGGCCTCCGAAAAAGTATCAACACGAATACGCCAAGTGGCGCGCCGCTTATGGTTGATTTACATGGGGCTAACCGTTGCCGAAACCATCATTTTATGGTTTGGGGGCATGTCGCTTTTCGATGCCGTTTGCCATTCGTTTGCCACCATTGCCACCGGTGGTTTCTCCACAAAAAACGACAGCCTGGCCGGTTTCTCGCCATTTATACAATACACGGTAACTTTTTTTATGCTGCTTTCAGGAATCAACTTTGTGGTGCACGTTTTCTGGTTACGCGGCGATTTTAAAACGGCTTTTAAGAACGAAGAACTCCGGCTGTATTTAAAAATTATTTTGGTTGCCGGAACGATCATCACCCTGTCACTTTTCTTTCATCACCAGGATATGGGATTCGAACCGGCTTTCCGTCATGCCTTTTTCCAGGTAATCTCCATCATTACGGCAACCGGTTTTGCCACTGCCGATTATTTACAGTGGCCCCTACAATCTATCGGAATAATTGCGATACTTATGTTAATCGGGGCCTCGTCAGGATCAACCGGCGGCGGTGTAAAAGTTATCCGCCACCTGGTAGTTTTTAAACACATACGCACACTTTATAAAGAATATTTTTCTTCAAGCGCAGTGGTACGTGTGGTTCATTACAACAAAAATATTGTACGCCCCGAGCTCATTAACCGGGTTTTCACTTTTGTTCTTTTTTACTACCTGATCCTCATTATAAGCACCATGATAATGATGCTGTGGACTAACGACCTGAAAACCTCGTTCGGTGCCGTGGCAACAAGTATGGCCGGCATTGGCCCGGGATTTGGAACTGTTGGCCCGGTGAGCAACTTCCTGCATTTACCCGATGGTGCCAAATATTTCTTAACCGCGCTAATGGTGATTGGCCGTTTGGAAATTTATTCGGTGCTGGTACTTTTCACTCCGTCGTTCTGGCTGGATTAAGGAGAGTTCAAGAATTTTACCCCATAGGAAAATCAGGTGGATTATAATTTTGAAACGCCTCCAAATCGATTGAACTTTCTGCCTGCCGGCGGCCTTCATCTTTGCCTTGAAGCAAAGACGAAGCAGAAAATTCAAGGCTGCTTTTAGTCCTTCCCTTACGTTTTGTAAAACCTAAATTCGGACGGGTGATCTCCTCGATTCCTCGGAGCTTCCCGCTCTCATTAAGGTTTCACTTCAACTCCAGGCAACGACCAAAAGAGGCCGTCCACTGCAGTAACATCGAAGCCTGGCCTCGTCCGGTGAGCCGGAAAACAAGCGGTGATGGCGTTAAAAAATTACTGTTGTTTGAGGAGGTACGACGAGTTTCAGGAATTTTAGCAGTCATCGCGTAGCTTTTCCGAGAGAAGCGGACGCAGCCTTGACTTTTGTGTTTACTATTTGTGTCAAGACAAATAGTAAAATCCGTCTGATAAGACAAAAATTTGTTTCTTTTAATTGGATAACATTTTATATGCTTGCTCCTTCAAAAATTTCATGCGAACCATAATTTCTTATACATTCGTGCAAGAATTTTTTGAGATTATGAATTGGAACACCCTACTTTCGCCCAAACGACTGGGCAGCAAAGGCACCTTAGGCCCCGTAACAAACGAAGACCGCACGCAGTTTCAGCGCGATTACGACCGGATTATTTTCTCGTCGCCATTTCGCCGGATGCAAAATAAAACGCAGGTTTTCCCGCTGCCCGAACATATTTTTGTGCACAACCGCCTTACGCACAGTCTGGAGGTAGCCAGTGTTGGCCGCTCTCTCGGTAATTTATTGTCGGAATACCTGTTGGAAATCCATCAGGATAACCCGCTGATCCACGAAATTGGAACGATCGTTTCAACAGCTTGTCTGGCCCACGATTTGGGAAATCCGCCGTTCGGACACTCGGGCGAAGCCGCCATTTCAAACTATTTTAACAAAGCAAGCGGCCAGAAATTCAAAGACCAACTTTCGGAAGGCGAATGGAAAGATTTTACCTGTTTTGATGGAAATGCCAACGCTTTTCGCACACTCACCCACCAGTTTAACGGCAAACGCGAGGGTGGTTTTGCCTTAACTTACTCAACGCTGGCCAGCATTGTAAAATACCCGTACGAGTCGGTAAAAGCTACCAAACCCAAATTTGGTTTTTTCCAGTCGGACAAAGAAAATTACTACCGCATTGCCACTGAACTGGGAATTGCACAACGCGAAAATGGAAGTTTTGCCCGTCATCCGCTGGTGTACCTGGTGGAGGCTGCCGACGATATTTGCTACCAGATTATGGACCTGGAAGATGCTTTTAAACTGGGCATTTTAAACTACGACCGCATTCGGAGTCTTTTCCAGAATTTCTTTGCTGAAGAGCGCATTGAACGTTTTGAGAAAACCTTTACCCAGGTAAGCGACATAAACGAACAAATAAGTTACCTACGTGCCAACGTGATAGGTGAGTTGATTTACCGTTGCATTGATATTTTTAAAGCTAATTACGATGCCATTATGGCCGGGACTTTCACCGGCAGCCTTATCGATCAGCTTCCGGAAAAGCAAGCCGCCGCCATGAAAGAAGTGCAGCGCATTTCGTTCAGCGAGATTTATGCACACCGCTCGGTTGTTGAAATTGAAATAGCAGGTTATAAAATTATCGGCACGTTGTTGGAAGAGTTTGTTGATGCCATTATGAATACCGACAAAAAAGACAAATACAGTCAGAAAATATTGTCGCTGCTACCCGGCCAGTACACAACCGACGATGATTCGGTGTATCTGAAAATTCAATCGGTAGTTGATTTCGTATCGGGAATGACCGACATTTTTGCCCTCGACCTGTACCGAAAACTTAAAGGAATTAGTATCCCCGGAGTGGTTTAGAAAGTTCACAGTTTTCAGTCCCAGTCAACAGTTGGTTTAATTTCTAACTGAAAACTGAGACTGAACACTGAAACTATCCTTCCAGCAAGTTGTCGAGCAGACCACCGCGCGCTTCTTTTCGGGCATTTCCTCCTGCGGGCGATAATTCAGCAATTAATTTACGAATTGGCATACTTTGCAACCACACTTTTCCGGTTCCGCGTAAAGTGGCCAGAAATAATCCTTCGCCACCAAAAACCATCGAGCGTAAACCACCTGCCTGTTCAATACTGTAATCTATCGAAGTTTCGAAACCAACAATACAACCGGTATCAACACGCAAAGTTTCGTTGTTCAGCTGTTTTTCAATTACGATTCCTCCGGCGTGGATAAAAGCTTTTCCATCGCCATCCAGCTGCTGAAGGATAAATCCTTCGCCACCAAAAAATCCGGCACCCAGTTTACGGTTAAACGTTATCGAGATTTTTGTGCCCAATGCTGCACACAAAAAAGCATCTTTTTGTACGATAACTCTTCCACCAAAATCAGGAAGATTCAAGGGAATAATGGTTCCCGGATAAGGCGCCGAAAATGCCACGTGCTTTTTCCCCCAGCCCTGATTGGTAAAATGCGTAAGAAACAGCGACTCGCCACTAATCAAACGCGATCCGGCAGATAATACCTTATCAAAAAAACCGGCTCGCGGATTTGATCCATCTCCCATTCGGGCCTGAAAATCAATACCATCTTCCATGTACAACATGGCTCCGGCTTCGGCAATTACCGTTTCGGCCGGATCTAACTCAATTTCAACCAACTGAACATCGTGCCCGATGATCTTATAATCAATTTCATGCGAATTCATAGCTTAAATTTTATGTTTGATCTCCGAATTTACGTGAATTGTCGCAAATAAAATTCCAAATCAGAAAATTTAGCGATCTTTGCACAAAATAATTTAGCAATGCGCAAGAATAACAACAGCAACCGGGGCAGTTCACAAGGTAAATCATCCGGCAATTCGTCAAAACGTTCGGTGAAGGCACCTTCAGGAAAACGAATTGGAAAATCGCGGGTGGTTGAAAAATCGGAACCTAAAAAAGAATTCAAGCCCCGGAAAAATTATGGCAAAGCAGCTGAAAAGAAAAAAGAAGCTGCCGGACCAAGGCCAAAATTAAAAACGCTTTCGGCCGAAGGAATGCGCCTGAACCGTTTCATCGCCAATGCCGGTGTTTGCTCGCGCCGCGAAGCCGATACTTTCATCGGTGCCGGAGCGGTAACCATTAACGGAAAAATTATTACTGAGCTGGGAACACGGGTGCTGCCAGGCGACGAAGTTCGTTTTGACGGACGAAAAATTGAAGCCGAGCGCAAAGTGTATATCCTGCTGAATAAACCAAAAGATTATGTGACCACCACCGACGATCCGCATGCCGATAAAATTGTGATGGACCTGATAAAAGACGCTTGCGAAGAGCGCGTTTACCCGGTTGGCCGACTGGACAGAAACACAACCGGCTTGTTGCTGTTTACCAACGACGGCGATCTTTCGAAAAAACTGACGCACCCAAAACACAACAAAAAGAAGGTATATCAGGTTACGCTCGATAAACCGGTTGAGCGCGGGCACATGGATATGATTGCCGCAGGAATTGAGCTGGAAGACGGCCCTATTGCTGCCGACGCCATTAGCTACATTACCGATGATAAAACAGAGGTAGGAATCGAAATTCATTCAGGGAAAAACCGCATTGTTCGTCGTATTTTCGAGCACTTTGGTTACCGCGTAAAAAAACTCGACCGGGTACTTTTTGCCGGTCTCACCAAAAAGAATTTACCACGTGGAAAATGGCGGGTTCTTACCGAAAAAGAGGTGAAATTTTTAAAAATGATGTAACAAAGCAGTTGGAAGGCTGAAGCCCGAAGTCGGAAGAAATGCTTATTCAACTCCGGACTTCAAACTTCCTTTTCTCGAATAAAAACTATAGCTGTTTGTTAACCATCAATTGTAATTATTCTCTCAACCAGTTACTAATAAACCGATTTTGGAAAAGGAATTCTTACACATCATCCGGAAGAACCAGGGCATCATCCACAAAGTATGCAATATTTATTGCGACACGGAAGATGACCGGAATGATCTCTTTCAGGAAATTGTAGTACAGCTTTGGAAGTCGTACCCCAATTTCAGAAGAGAATCAAAGGTTTCTACATGGATGTATCGTGTGGCACTGAATACCGCTATTACTTCGTTCAAAAAAAGTAAAAGAAGACCTGACCAAAGCAGCCTGACGTACGAAAATTTTCAGATTGAAGATGAGAGGTACGATACCGAAACCGAAGAGAATATAAAAGTATTGCACAAAGCCATTCAGCAGCTTACCGGAATCGAAAAATCGATTGTGCTGCTGTACCTCGAAAACAAAAAGTACGAGGAAATTGCTGAAATTACCGGAATTACCCAAAACTATGTGCGGGTAAAAATGAACCGGATTAAAAGGAAGCTAAAGAAGCTGATGGTAACCGAAGAGTAGTAGTTATGGAATTAAAGGAGCTGAAAAAAACATGGAGCAAAATTACCCCCTCCAAAGAACTGGATGAAAACCAGTTGCATACTATGCTCAGTAAACGTACCAAAAGCCTGATGGACCGGATCGACCGGAACATAAAAATAGGATTTGTGGTATTGTTGGGATTGATTCTGTTATTTACTTTCGATGATTTAATTTTTTCGCCCGAAACAATTGAAAAATACTACAGCGAAATGCCTATTCCAAACTGGGTACTATATTTAGCCGTTTTTGGCAATGTGCTTATCGTTACTACTTTCCTGTATTTTGTTTTTAAATATTACCGGGTGAAAAAACAATGTGATGTTTCTTGCGATATAAAAGGCACATTAAAGAAAATTATTGAAACACTAACCCTTTATCAACGCCTGTTTTACCTCGCTTTGGCTAGTTTGTTATTGGCAATGGCATCAGCATTTACAACCGGTATGTATGAAGGGTTAAATCACAGTGCAGAACTTCAAGGCCTTCAATTCACAGATATCGAAACAAGTAAACTTATTTTAGCAGTTTTAATTTCGGTTCTGATTGTTGTTTTGTTTGGTGGTGCCATATTTCTTTTCCTTCGCTGGGGATTTCGCAAATTGTATGGCAACTACATTAAAAAATTAAAGGCCACACTGCGCGAACTGGAAGAATTGGAATAATTACCATAGTCTTTGCATGGAGCAAAGCGCAGAGCGCATGGAGTTTACGGTCTTTATCACCAGGTAACGAGTTTCAAGCATCCAGTATCCAGTATCCAGTATCCAGTATCCAGCAAATTACAGAACCACCCATCGACTTCGGCGAGAACCCTGCATTTTTAATCTCTACCCCTCACCCTTCGGGAGCTCCCCTCGAAAAAGGGAGCCGGTTACCAGCAGCTTTTCAGTTAAAATTGAGGCACTAAATCAGAATGGTTTTCCCTTTGTAAGGGAAAATGTCGGCAGACAAAAGGGTAAGGCTGAATGCTTGCAAAGCTATTTTAGGAAAGGTCAGCATCAAGTATCAAGTATCCAGCATCCAGTATCCAGCATCCAGCATCCAACATCCAGCATCCAACATCACATCAATCCAAGCACATTCTTCCAAAATATTGGCTGGTTTTATCGTATTAGCATCGATATTCAGGATTGACTTTTTATCTTTACAGCTCAAACTGAACATTAATTATGACTTTAATAAAATCAATCTCGGGAATACGAGGTACCATCGGAGGAAAACCGGGCGAAGGCTTAAGCCCGCTTGACGTAGTTAAATTTACAGCAGCTTACGCCACCTGGGCTAAAGAAAAAGCAAACAAAGAAAAAATTACCGTAGTAGTTGGACGCGACGCACGCATTTCGGGCGAAATGGTTGCATCAATCGTTGTTTCAACACTCACCGGAATGGGATGTAACGTGGTGAATATCGGGCTGGCAACCACTCCAACCACAGAAATTGCCGTTACCGAAGAAAAAGCTGATGGTGGAATTATCCTCACAGCCAGTCATAATCCAAAACAATGGAATGCCTTAAAGCTCCTGAATTCCGCAGGCGAATTTCTTGATGCAGCAGAAGGCGCAAAAGTACTGGCATTGGCCGATGCAGAAGATTTCAGCTTTGCGGAAGTGGATGACCTGGGAACTGTGGCAGAAAAAGACTACACCGATATTCATGTGCAACACGTACTTAACCTCGATTTGGTAGACGTGGAAGCCATAAAAAAAGCCAGGTTCTCGGTGGCTGTCGATGCCGTAAATTCGGTTGGTGGCGTTGCCATGCCCGCGCTTTTTAAAGCACTCGACATCGAAAACATAGTAGAAATAAACTGCGAACCAACCGGTCATTTTGCTCACACTCCGGAGCCAATTCCTGAAAACCTGGTAGAAACCGCAGAAATTATCAGCAAGAATAAAGTTGATGTGGGTTTTGTGGTCGATCCGGATGTTGACCGCCTGGTAATTATTAACGAAGATGGCAGCATGTTCAACGAAGAATATACGCTGGTTGCTGTTGCCGATTATGTTTTGAGCCAGACCCCGGGAAATACGGTTTCCAATCTTTCGTCGAGCCGTGCACTGCGCGATGTTACCGAAAAACACGGTCAGAGTTACGCTGCCGGAATAGTTGGCGAGGTGAATGTTGTGGCCAAAATGCGCGAAACGAATGCTGTAATTGGTGGCGAAGGAAACGGAGGAATTATTTATCCGGCCAGTCACAGCGGTCGCGATGCTTTGGTTGGAGCAGCACTTTTCCTTTCTCATTTGGCAAAATCGGGTAAAAAATGTTCGGAGCTGCGTAAAACCTACCCCGATTATTTTATCTCGAAAAATAAAATTGAGCTGACTCCGGAAATCGACGTAGATAATATTCTTGTTAAAATGCAGGAAAAATATGCCCACGAAGAGGTAACAGCAACCGACGGGGTAAAAATCGATTTTGCGGAGTCGTGGGTACATTTGCGTAAATCGAATACTGAGCCGATCATCCGGATTTATGCCGAAGCCAAATCAAGCGAAGAAGCGGATAAGCTGGCTCGGCAAATGATTGACGAAATGAAAAGCCTTTTGTAATTGGCATTTCAGAAGGTTAAACCAATTGCTTTTCAGTGTGAGCTTAAGCGAAACACGGGAATTACGTTAGTTAATGCCGATTGAAAACGGAAATTGTATGAGATAAGGCTCATCCTGATTACACATCGGTATTACTCAAACGCTAAGCCACCCTGTGGAAATAGCATCAGAAATTAAATTCGAGCTAAGTTTGTGTTATAAAATGTGTTTTTAGTTTTTCTATTTAAAAAACAATCTACTTTTGAATAGTAAAATTATTCAATAGAAAAGCTATTGAAACAAAACATGAAACAATGAAGAAGAAAAAAAATATAGCGATCGTAGCACACGATAACCGCAAAAAAGATATTATGGAATGGGTGTCGTTCAACTGGAAAGAACTGGCCCAGCACGACCTGATCTGCACCGGAACAACCGGAAAAATGGTTGAAGAGGCACTTGCTGAAAGTTGCCACAAACATGGCACTGTGCCGCCAACCGTTACCCGCCTGAAATCGGGGCCGCTGGGTGGCGACCAGCAACTGGGAGCAATGATTTGCGAAGGAAATATTGATATGCTCATCTTCTTTTGGGATCCGATGCAGCCGCAACCGCATGATGTTGACGTAAAAGCCTTGCTGCGCATTACGGTTTTATACAATATCCCTACCGCATCGAACCGTTCTACCGCCGATTTTATGGTGACATCCGAATTATTTCACGAGCAATACAAACCCATCATTAAAGATTATGGCGAATATATAACCCGCGACGTGAATATGGCATAAACCTTTCTTAATTTTTTAGAAAGCCCAGGCATTCTTGATAATCTTTTCAATATTTTTGTTGTTATTATCCGACATTAATAGTGATTGATTTATGCGAATTATCAGGAATACCTTCCTCATCACACTTATTACAATCAACCACTTGGGCTCAGCGGCGCAGGGGTTTCCCGCCAAATATGCCCGCTTATTTACACTACCCAACACCTACGTTGCCGGCCCAACCAGCACTACCATAAACATTGACGGGCAAGCCAACGAGCCGGCGTGGCAGGATGCTGCCTGGACATCGGAGTTTCGGGATATTCAAGGCGAGCATATGCCTCACCCCACCTACCCTACACGGATAAAAATGCTGTGGGATGCCAATAACCTGTACATTTTTGCCGAACTGGAAGAGGAACACATTTGGGCTTATTACGATAAGCAGGATATGATTGTTTACCACGAAAATGATTTTGAAGTGTTTATCGACCCCGATGGCGACACGCACAATTACTACGAATTTGAAGTGAATGCCCAAAATATCTTATTCGATCTGTTTCTGGATAAACCATATCGCAACGGTGGTAAACCCAATATTGAATGGAACGCCAAAGGATTTGAAAGTGCCGTTTATGTGGATGGAACGCTTAATAACCCGACCGACACCGACAAAAAATGGTGCATTGAAATGGCCATTCCTTTCTCATCGCTTAGCACTGACGGTAATTTTATTCAACCTGAGGCAGGCGATATTTGGAAGATTAACTTTTCACGCGTTGAATGGCAAACCGAAATAATCGACGGGAAATACACGCGAAAAACAAACAACGACGGCGAATTAATCCCGGAAGACAACTGGGTTTGGAGTCCGCAGGGGGTGATAAACATGCACTTCCCCGAACGCTGGGGACTTATTCAGTTTTCATCTGAACCTCCGGAATCTACACACGCTTCATTTGAACTACCCGAAGCGGAATTGCTGGCCCGCCACCTGTGGCATGTGTTTTATGCTCAACGCGACTATCAGCATGAACACAAAACATACTGTAACGACCTTGCCACTCTTGGTATTCAAGCAACCGGACAAGAAAACAGCACCGGTTTTTTGCTGAAAATGAAGGCCTCGGGAAAAACCTATACCGCAACTTTAACAACCAACAACAACCTGATGATCTCGATCGATCAGGATGGCTTATTACACTTACAAACTGACAAATAAACAATAGAACGATGAACAAACGAGATTTTATTAAAACCACAATGCTGGCCGGAATGGGCCTTACCGTAGCAAGCGCCTGTGCCAGCGAAGCAAAGCCGGCAGCTGCCGCCCAAGGATTGAAACACTGGGTTTGGGAAAATCCGAACCACGAGGAAACAGACGAAGACTTGCAAAAGAGATACAGCAGTTATTACGAAGCCGGAGTACGCGGAATGTTTTTCGAGCACGACAGCGAACGCCACTTTCGTATCGCAAAAAAGGCCGGACTGGAAACGCATCGCTGGATGTGGACCTTGAACCGTGGCGAAAAAGAACTGCTCGCCAGTCACCCGGAGTGGTATGCCGTTAGTCGCGACGGGAAATCGTGTGCCACCAATCCGCCGTATGTGGGCTACTATCGTTGGTTGTGCCCGTCGAAACCGGAAGTAAAGGAATACCTGGCTCAGCGCTCGAAAGAAATTCTGGAAAAGGATTATGTGGATGGTCTGCACCTGGATTATGTGCGTTACTGCGACGTAATTCTGCCGGTAAACCTGTGGGACAACTACGGCATCGACCAAAGCAAAGAGTTGCCCGAGTACGATTTCTGCTATTGCGATACCTGCCGCGAGAATTTCAAAAAGAAAACCGGCAAAGATCCGCTGGAGATGGAACACCCCGATCAAAGTCCGGCGTGGCGCAAATACCGTTACGAGCAGGTAAATAGCATTGTTAATCACCTGGCAGAAATAACGCATTCGTACAATAAACCCATTACAGCGGCAGTTTTCCCAACACCGGAAATTGCGCGCCGCATTGTGCGCCAGGACTGGACCAACTGGAACCTCGACGCCGTTTGCCCAATGATCTACCACGGGTTTTACCGCGAAACGGTAAGCTGGATTGGCGATGCAGTTGAGGAAGGCATCCATTTCCTTTGCGGAAAATTCCCGGTTTATGCAGGCCTGTTTCTGCCCGATTTCAAATCGGCTGAAGAGCTTCAAGAGGGAATTCGTGTTGCTATTGCCAACGGAGCATCAGGCGTTTCGTTGTTTGGAAAGGTGGATGAAAAGACTTTGAGGATATTGAAGAGTGCTTCGGAATAAGGAGCTTTTTTAAACGCTGATTAATACATTGGACCACCCCACCGCTGTAAACGCGGTCCTCCCCTCCTGGACCCCCTTTGTCGCCCATCGCCAACGCCTTACGCTGACATTTCCCCCTAAATGGGGGAAACAAAGCGGAATGTGTGATTTTTTGAGGGGAATTTTTCGTGCTACTGACCACGTTTTTTTATTTCAAAAGTTGAATTGGAATACGAATACTTTCTCCTCCTTTCAGGAGGAGTACACAGCGAAGCTGTGGGAGGTGGTTTAATGTTCTGCCAGGGTGACTCCGCCAATGATAGCTATTACTGAATCCGTTAGCTGACGGACAGGGTGACGAGACCGTTAGCTGTCAAGACCATCGCTTGCTTTTTTGACTTTCCGCTTTTTCCATTACATTTGCAGGCCAAAATTATTATTACAAATTGAGCAGGTGGCATCACCCTGCGCCTAAAAATAAAAAAATGCAAAACGAAATCTTATGGCTGGCCATGTTGCTGGCAAATTTTCTGCTAATTATTTTAGCCTATCGATTGTTTGGAAAATGGGGTCTTGTAATGTGGATTCCCATATCGGTAATTGTAGCCAACATTCAGGTAATACAAACCGTTGAGTTGTTTGGCCTGGTGGCCACGCTTGGAAACATTGTGTATGCCACCTCGTTTTTGGTAACCGATATTTTGTCGGAGAACTACGGAAAAGAGGAAGCCAAAAAAGCCGTGTGGATTGGATTTTTCAGCCTCATTTCCATGACTTTTCTGATGAACCTTGCATTGGAATTTCTACCACTGGAAGGCGACGAGTTTGCAGGAATAACCCACGAAGCTACCAGCACTATTTTTAGCCTGATGCCGCGTATTGCTGTTGCAAGTTTAGCGGCCTACCTGCTTTCGCAGCGCCACGATGTGTGGGCTTATCATTTCTGGAAAAACCATTTCCCGAAAGACCACCAGATCTGGCTGCGTAACAACCTCAGCACCATGGTCTCACAACTAATCGACAGTGTGGTTTTTGTGGCCATTGCCTTTTGGGGTGTTTACGAATTACCGGTTTTGATTGAAATTCTGCTTACCACCTATTTCCTGAAATGGATTGTGGCCGCCGCAGACACGCCCTTCGTTTACTGGGGAAAGAAGATTTACAAGCGCAACCGCTTTTGGATGGAGTAGGAAGTTGGTCATTGGTCACTGAACATTAGCCATTGGTCATTAGGAAAAGGATCCGATCTGTATATTCGTTAATTTATGCAGATCGGATCCTTCTTTTTATCTGCTAACAACTAAGGGCTAAAGCCCGGCTTTGGCACTGGTCTCACTAACCCCGGCATTAATGCCGGGGTTAAGCATAGCCACTCAGCACCGGGCTTTAGCCCTTATGGTTTGGTTCAGGCGGATTTCCGATAATGCTACACTTTAACACCCTTGTAACTTACTGATTATAGGCTTCCTGCAGCCGTGTAATTGGTCAGCAAACTTGTTTACTCGCGTGTTGCAGCGCTGCAAATGGCAAAAAATTTTTCTGAGACCCCTGTCGCAACCCTGCAACATACCTCCGATTTTTTTCAGACCCCTGCCGCAGCTGTGTAACTACAAATAATTTCTCTGGCACCAATCTCGCAGCACTGCAACAGGCAAGAAATTTTGCTGAGACCCCCTATGCACCCCTGCAAGAGGGGTAAAATTTTCCGGAGACCGGTGTAGCACAGCTGCGGCAAGCCTCAAATATTTGTTGCTTGGTTTTCGTACTATCGCCGGGTGTTAAATTCCAACATGGCTCCCATGCAATTAAAATGAAACACCGGTAAAAATGCCACGGAACATAATTAGCGTTGCTGCGCTTAAACCACGCGATGCCCCGAATCTTCGGGGGCGTGGCAGCGAAGCCGCGGTGCAGTAACAAAACAAATGCCCGCTGAGCAGCGCCACCGGCCCTCCGGCAGGGATTGCAGCGGTAACTTGCCGCAGCTTTTGCGTTGTGACACCGGGCAGTTGGGAGCGACCAAGGGGAGCTACCCAAATGCCTGTGGTGGAACAGGCAAAAGCTGTGGCAACTTTAGCGGAAAGCCCGGCTGCCGGTAAAATAATTTTGGTCACTGGTCATTGGTCACTGGGAAAAGGAGCCAATTTTCGTTAACTGATACGGATCAGATCCTTATACAGAAGATTTTGAGGATTCAGGTGTTTTCCTTTTCACATGTACCGTAGCAAAGATTATAACCATCATGAGCAGCGCCATAACGGCACCCGACAGGAAACTGGCTTCGAGGCCGCCCAATGCATAAAACACGCCTACCAGCAGGGGGCCAAAGGTTTGTCCGCCGCGCAGCACCATGGAGTTTAACGACATGAAGGCTGCCCGCTCGTTTATTGCCGCATAACCTACCAGCATATTTTGAATGGACGGAATGGTGATTCCGTGGCCAAAACCAAATACGATTACTGCCACGCCCAGCATTAAATAGCTGTTGGCACCCAGCATAAGCAGCGACGCGAGCATATAAAATGCACTTCCGATAATCAGTTGCCGTTTTTGCCCCAGCAAGCGGTTAAGCCGCGCCAGTTGCGAGCTCATAACGGCTGTAGTTAGCGACATGAGCGACATCATTAAACCAATTCGTGAAGAATCGGCACCGAGGCGGTTTTCCATCATCAGCGGGAAATAGGTTAGATACGAACCGTAAAGTATGAGAAAGAGGATAAAATTTACAGCGAAAAGTCCCCAAACAGTGCGTTGGTTAATTGTTTTCCACACGCGCCCAAAATACGATCGCAGATGGGCCTTATTCTTTGGCTCGGGATTATTCAGCCCTTTCATTACCCAAATGCCCAACGGAATAGCCAAGATTGGGAGTGCAAAAATATACTGCCAGCCAAAAATGGCAATTACGCCACCAAGGGCAGGGTACGATGCTGTTGCAATACTCAGCACACTGGCATTGTAGCCCATTGCTGCGGTGCG
The DNA here is from genome assembly GCF_900111425.1 of Draconibacterium orientale. Lineage (NCBI taxonomy): Bacteria > Pseudomonadati > Bacteroidota > Bacteroidia > Marinilabiliales > Prolixibacteraceae > Draconibacterium > Draconibacterium orientale. Next base: position 47,720 of record NZ_FOHT01000012.1, read on the forward strand.
CTGTTTGCCTTCGAAAAGGTCGCCCACCAGCGTAATATTCATACTCGATAAGGAACTGGCTCCAACTCCCTGGACAAACCGAAGGGCCAGCAACCAGTGAAATCCGGGCGCAAACATACAGGCAAAACCCGCTATTCCGAACAGAAACAAGGAGGGAATTAACACCACTTTCCGGCCATAACGATCGGCCAGAATTCCGGTAAAAGGCGTAAGAAAAATACCGGGCAGCGTAAATGCCACAATCAGCCAGCCCACCTGCTGCGGACTGATACCGAAATAGCGGATAATATCGGGGAAAGCGGGTGTAATGCTGGCCACGCCCATCATGGCAATAAGCGTTACCCCAAAAATGAAATAGAGATTTTTATTTTTGAAAACAGATTTTTCAGCCATACTAATTTGATTGGTTGGTGTTAAAAGTAATAAAAATATAGTGCTAAACAGTGAATAGTGCTATTATTACCCCAACCCCCTAAAGGGGCTTATGGCAGCAGAAACAAGGAATATTCGGGAAGATTAAAAAGGTTAAAACAAAATAAATGAGCGGTATTGTAACTTACAATATCTAAGATTACAACACTCCCCTTTTGTCTATCGACATCCCGATAAGATCGGGACAGCTTTTATGTTACGCCAGAAACCGGATTGTGAGTTTCAGGAACAGTGATAGCATGACTTAGAGTCATACTATCACTACACCAAAACAGGTTATATTTTAACTTTGCTTTCCCATTCCAAACCACTAATATCAATCAGTTTCAGCATGTAATCATTTGCATTTCGCAAATCAATTGCGCGTAAATCAATTGCCAAATCGGCTTTTGCACCCAAAGGAACAATTAAGCTGTGTTTCCCCGGTTTTACGTGCGTTACATAGTGGTTGGCTATTTGATCTGCCGGAAACTGAGCTAATTCCTCGCCCGTTTTTTCGAGCAAAATATTTCCTTCCGAATCGAGCAGCTGAATCCCAATCAGGAACGATCCATACACATCAACGCCTTCGGTTCGGTAAATTTCAAACTGCAGTATGTTATCCTGAATAGCGGCACCGCTGATTTCGATTTTTGGTTTTACCGATTTGTTATGCAGTTTGCCATAAACTCCGCCATGAAAAACCTGGTTGGTAAACAACGTTAAAAACAATATTCCCAGCGAACCGACAAGCACGGCCGGTTTTATATTTTTTACAGGAAGTTCGCCTGAGCCCAGCCATACAAACCACCGGCTTTGGGTGAATTTGAGTTTTTTATTCAGCAGTAACTGATCGAGGGAATATGCACCACTCCCGCTAAAGAACAAGGTAAATCCGGCAGCTATCCCGAGCACACCAATTTGCCATTCATCGAGGCAGGTTGTTCCAATCCACCCCGAGCCCAGCAAAATTCCGGCGGCAAGGCCAAATACACCAACACTCATTAAACGGGTAAAAAGCCCCAGCATAATAAACAACCCTACAATAGCTTCAACAATGGTAAAAACGACCATGGCCATCCACAACTGCTCGGGGTGCGTAACCAGGTGCTCGATAATTGGTTTTATTCCCAATGCGTTGGGCAGGAAATGATTGAATTTTTCGCCGATATAACCAATGCCTTCCGGATCGAGTTTATCGACCAATACAACACGGCGCCAAAAGGCAGAAAAGTAAGTCCAGCCAACTACCAGCCGGAGCGATAAAGTGAAAAGTGCGGCCTTGTTTGCCGACTTATTCGCAAAATTATTCATGTAAAAATGTATTAACGGTTATTAAAATTGACAATACGTGGTGTCCGGGAAAGGCGATTACACCATGTCGAATTTTAACTGTTTATAAAGAATGTACAGCCGGATGTTTTCAGCAACAATTTCCGGTTGCGCCATTAACTTTACCGTAACGCTTGTTGGCTGCCGAAGTAACTCCGCCTGGTCAACTGCTGTTCCCTGAAGCTCATGATCTGAGTTCTGGAAATTACTGCTGATGCGAAAATCATCATGCGATGTAAGGCAGTGATGATCGAGGATCGGGGTTGTTTTTGTTTTATTTAACGGACGCTGGTATTCGGCTCCAATGGCCTTAAACAACGGCTCTTTTACCGAGCACGATGCCAGCGAAAACAATGCAATTACTATTAGCAATGCCTGTTTTACCCATCGAATGTATTGTTGAATGCGATCCATTAATGCCAGAAACAAAGGTAAGTATAAATTGTTTGGTGCCCAACCTGGCTTGTTTGGTTATATATCCTGAAATCCGATTAGTTTCTGCAGTTTTTCGTCCCATAAACGTAAACGCAAAGTTTTGAGGCTAGAGCGAAACGTTACCGGCTTCACCTCTCTGAAAATTTTATTTTCGGCATAACATTTTGGCAAATTGTAGTTGGGTATGCGCGCATTAATGTGGTGGATATGATGATACCCGATATTGCCGGAAAACCATTGAAGCAATTTGGGAAATTTGACAAATGAACTTCCTTCGAGTGCCAGTTTTGTGTAGTTCCAATCATCGCTTCTAACCCACGACACATCTTCGTACTGATGTTGCAGATAAAACAACCACAGTCCGGCCATGCCAGCCAGGTACAATATAATCAGCTGAAGAATAAGATAGGTAAAAAAACCAATTGCAACACTCATTACCGCAAACAGGATAACCAAGGCAATATTGGTTACATACACATTGTTCTTCTGTTTTTGAGTCATCCAATCTTTCGTCAGCCTGTTTTGAAGAAGAAATACATAGAGCGAACCAATACCAAACATCACAACCGGATTACGGTATATACGGTAATAAAGCCTCCTTTTTTTCGAACTTGCCAGATACTCTTCCTTTGTCATGGTCCATACATCACCATCTCCACGTTTATCGAGATTACCAACAGTTGCATGGTGTTTCCCGTGTAAACTGTGCCATTTATCGAAGGGAGTGAAAGCCAAAATACCAAACAACATTCCGATATACCGATTGGCTTTGTATGATTTGAAGAAAGAGCCGTGGCCGCAATCGTGAAAGATTATAAACAAACGAACTAGTAACCCGGCGGCAATAATGAGCAGAAATGCAGTGAGCCACAACGAAACCGACAAACTATAAACCAACAATATCCATACGCCAACATACGGGATAAAGGTGTTAACAATTTGCCACACGCTTTTTAAGGTATCCGGTTTTTGATAGGAAGCCGAATTTTTTATAAAGTTTTGCCAGGGACTAGTTGGGGATGTTTCTTTCTGCCGGGTATTCATCGATCTACTTTCCATTTTTTATGTTCCGAGTATTTAAACGAATAACAGATAGTATATGTTCGGCTAATTTTCACTATTCCAAAAGCGGGAGCCCGATTTTCACGTCAGGCTCCCGCTTCTATGGTGTTACTTCAGATTCTCTTCAAACAGTTTAAAAATACGTTTGTATTCGTCGGCCCAGCTGCTTGGCTCCACAAAACCATGTGCCTCCACCGGGTAAACCGCTAGTTCCCGGTTTTCTTTGCCCAACTCGATAAGGCGCTGTGTTAGGCGAACAATATCCTGAAACTGCACATTATCGTCCACCATTCCGTGGCACATCAGCAAGTTGCCTTCCAGTCCATCGGCAAAATTTATGGGTGAACTTTTTGCGTATGCGATGCTGTCCTGCACCGGTGTATTCAGAATGGCACCATCTACCTGGTCCGACAGATCGAGGCCACCCATCCAGCAATATAATGTCTTTTTCTCCTCCAAACTTACCTTTTCAAAGTGTTTTTTTTGAAGGCACCTAAATTAACATTTTTAGTAAATTGATTTCCCATGTGAACATGTATATTGTTCATTCAAAAAATATAGATTTGCAAGGTTAAACAGCTCGTAGCGCATTGCTCAAAAGCTTAAAGTCAATTTTTATGAAGGTATTTAAATTTGGAGGAGCATCGGTAAAAGATGCGGCCGCAGTAAAAAATGTATTTGAAATTATTAAAAGCGAAAGCGGAAACCTTGCCGTGGTTATTTCGGCCATGGGAAAAAGTACCGATTTGCTGGAAACATTGATAAAAGCCTACTTTAACAGCAACAACGAAAAATGGTCGATCTTCAATACTTTTAAAAACTACCACATTGAAATTATTGGCGATTTGTTTGGCGAAAAAGGAATGCCACAGGGCGTTTACGAATTGTTTAGCGAGCTGGAACACAAACTGAATTCACGTCCGTCGTACGATTTTAATTTTGAATACGACCAGATTATCTGCTTTGGAGAGCTCATTTCTACCCGAATTGTAAGCGATTACATTACCGCCACCGGCTATAAAAATACCTGGATGGACATTCGTACCTGCCTGAAAACAGATGACACGTTCCGCGATGCACGCGTTGACTGGGAATGGACCGGCGAGTTGATTCGCGAGGAATTTAACTTTTCCGATACCAGCTTATACATCACCCAGGGATTTATCGGCTCAACAACCGCGAACCTTACCACTACACTGGGCCGCGAGGGATCGGACTTTACAGCTGCCATTATTGGTAGTTCTCTGAAGGTTGAAAGCGTATCGATTTGGAAAGACGTACCGGGAGTATTAAGTGCCGACCCGAAAAAAATGAGCGACACGGTAATGATCAACGAATTGTCGTACAAAGAGGCGGTGGAGATGACGCACTCGGGAGCAAAAGTTATTCACCCAAAAACCATGCAACCGCTGCACAACCAAGGAATTCCCTTGCTGGTAAAATCGTTTGTTGAGCCTAAAAATCCGGGTACAGTTATTCACAAGATCGATCATAAAATTGAGCTGCCCCCAATTTTTATCCTGAAAGAAAACCAGGTGTTAATCACTCTTTCGGCACTCGATTTCTCAATAATCTCAATCAACGATATTGAGCGGGTGGTAAATTTTCTAATGGAAAAACTGATAAAGGTTACGTTAATGCAGCAATCGGCCATCGACCTGAACATTGTTGCCGATGCCTCGGACGAAAACCTGGTAGAAATTTTCAGCGAACTTTCAACAGATTACAATATCAGATACAACACCGATCTTACGCTGGTAACCATCAGGCACTACACCGAAGAGGTACTCGACTGGATGGTAAAAGAGAAAGATATTTACCTGGAACAGCATAGCCGTTTAACGGCACGAATGCTGATTAAAGAATAAGAAAAGGCTATCGGAAATAACACTTCCGGTAGCCTTTTTCTTTTAATTTCGTCCATCTTCAAAAAAACGATTGGCTGCCGATTGACAAATTATACACAGGAATCGATTTTTCTTGTAATTTTAGAAACCGATTTCTTACCTATAAACAAAAACAGCTGACTGAAATGAAGCAAAAAAAGACATTGCCTTATATAATTGGAGTTGCGGTTGTAATCATTATTGTGCTTATCGTGGGCAAAAAGCAAGGATGGCTGGGCAGCGATGTTAGCGTAAAAGTGTCAACCGAAACCGTAGAAAGCAAAACCATTACCGAGTTTATTACCGCCAACGGAAAAATTCAGCCGGAAACTGAGGTAAAAATAAGTCCGGATGTGGCCGGTGAGATTGTTGAACTGCATGTTGAAGACGGCGATGCGGTTGAGCAGGGAAAATTACTGTGTGTGATAAAACCCGAAATGTATGTTTCGGCAGTAAACCGATCGGAAGCCGCTTTAAACTCATCGAAAGCACGATTGGCACAAGCCGAAGCTCAACAAATTGAAAGTGAACTTTCGTATAAACGCTCCAAACAATTGTATGATAAAGGAACAATCCCGGTTTCGGAATTCGAATCGGCCGAGGCAGCGTACAAAGTTGCACAAGCCGAAGTACGCGCTGCACAGTATTCGGTATTGAGTGCACAGGCATCGCTCGATGAAGCGGAAGAGCAACTGGTAAAAACAAAAATATATGCGCCAATTACCGGAACCATTTCGGCATTGAATGTGGAAAAAGGCGAACGCGTGGTAGGAACCAGTATGATGGTGGGAACGGAAATGATGACCGTTGCCGACCTGAATAAAATGGAAGTGCAGGTTGAAGTGAACGAAAACGATATTGTAAAAGTGATGAAAGGCGACACCGCGCTGGTGGAAGTTGATGCCTACCTGAACCGCAAATTCAAAGGTATTGTTACCGAAATTGCCAACTCGGCAAGTGTTACCGGAACCAGCTCCGATCAGGTAACCAACTTTGATGTAAAAGTGCTTTTGCTAAAAGATTCGTACGAAGATTTGATCGATCCGGAGAATGGCAACCTTTATCCTTTCCGCCCGGGAATGTCGGCTACGGTTGATATCCTTACCGAAACCCGCGAAAATGTTATTTCGGTACCAATTTCGGCAGTTACAACACGGATTAAAAAAGAAAACGGCGGTACCAAGGAAGTGGCTACTGATTCTGAAAATAATTCCGACGATGAAAACACTGCTCAGCGCGACGAAAAACAGGAAGTTGTGTTTTTATATGCCGATGGCCGCGTAATGAAAACCGAAGTGGAAACCGGAATTCAGGATAACAACAGCATTGAAATTCTGAAAGGAATAAAAGAAGGTGATGAAGTAGTTACTGCACCTTACACCATTATCAACAGAACGTTAAAAGACAGTATGCTGGTTAAAAAGGTTAATGAAGAGGATTTGTTTACTGCTGAGGATTAAGAAATTTTCATCACAGTTATCCGGTTAAAAATAATTACAGATAAACAGACTGCTTCACTACGTTCGCAGTGACGATATTGTTAGCTTTTGGGAGAAGGGTCGGTTGCTGGCATAGCCACCAACCGACCCTTCCTCGTGCAAACCCCTTTAATTGTACGTTATCACGAGCATCGCTACGCAATCTTTAAGATTTGTCAGACACTAAGGCCTTTATAAACAAAAACAGGGTTGCGATTTGATTCGCAACCCTGTTTTTGTTTTCCGATCGTCTGTCATTATTCTCCCGGAAAATAATCGCGCGAATCAATAACTGTAAGATTATTGGTGTGTGCCCGGTTCATTTCCAAAACCGCTTGCTCCGAAATTTTATTCCCCTTGTAGGTGTAAGTTTTATCCAGCGCTACCCGTTTCAGTAAAAGATTTTGATAATCAACGTTAAATGTGTAAAGTACATCGTTGTAAAAATCGGTATTGTTTTGCCCGATTGCCAGTGCCCTGCCCTGTCGGTTATTTTTTGGCGCCACTGCTTCGCCTTCAATTTTCAGAATCGAATAATCTTCTTTATTTACGGTAACTTTTCCTTTAAAAGTACCGGCATAATAGTCGCCGGTGGTTGCCAGCGAAGGTACTTTCGGGCTAAAGGAAATCACCCAATATTCTTTCCCGCCGATTACAGGTTGGCTTTCCAGTGCCAGTTGATAGCTGCCTAACAATGCAGGGCTTAAAATACCCGATGCCGAGCGCACCCAGTCGAGTCCCAACAAATCATCGAGGTGTAACTGTGCGCTTGAAAAGCTGTAATCATCGGCGTTCTGCTCTTTTGTAACCGAATAGTTCCGAGCCTTAAAAGCATCTGCTTTCGAAGGATTTGTGTAACCTGTTTCGTCGTAAAGCAATACCGTTGCAATTTGTGGCGCTTTCACCTGCCCGTTAACCGCCTTTTCTTTTGAATAAGCAAAGTGCATATTAAACGGCCCCGAACCATAATTGTACTTTATATTGTCTGAAGCCAGGCGTAAAATGCGAATCAACACTTTATTTTGTGCGGCAACATCAACCTTCTCAACATCATACGATTGCGACTCCAGTTTTACCACTGCAAATTCTTTCGTAAAAAGATCTTTTACCGGAAATTGTTTGCTGGTAAAACCCACTGCCGAAAAGTAAATGGATTTATCTACCATCTCTTCAGGGATCTTCAACTCAAAATTTCCCTCGCTATCGCTGGCGGTACCAAAAAAAGTACCTTCCAAACCAATATTTGTATATGAAACCGGACGATTTGTATTGGCATCAACCACTTTCCCTTTAATGGTGTGCGCCACTTTCGAACCATTCTGCCCCAGCGTTGTAAGGGCAACAAAAACTGTAAAAATGAATATAATTGTTTTCTTCATGACCATCAATTTTAAAAAATAAAAGTAAGAAATAAATACCACACCCACTTATTTAAACGTTGTAATACCCAATTATTATTGTGTATCTTTGTTTTGAACATAAAAAGATTGTTATGAGTAGAAAATATATCCTTCTTGTTATCAGTGTAGTTTTAATTGGACTGACGTCGTGCGTTTCGAAAAAGAAATACCTTGAAATGGAAGCCGGCAGATTAAAAGCCGAAGAACTTTCGCGAAAACTCGATGCCGAGAACAACGCCAAAGCCGAACGCATAAAAGCTTTAATTGCCGATTTTGAAGCCATGAAAAACGAGTTGATGGAAAGCAATGCCATGAAAGAGCAAGACATTGCCAACCTGAAAAAAGAAATGGCTGTGCTGAACGAAGAACTTAACAGCAAACAGGAATCGCTTCAGGAAACCAGCTTTAATTTGGATTTTGAAAAACAACGTTTAACCAACGCGCTGGAAAGTAAAGAAGCCTCGATAAAATCGTTGCAAAATGAAGTTAACATGCTGGAAAGCGAAGTTTCGGGAAAGAACTCGGCTCTCGATCAGAAGAACTTTGAAATTAACAGGCTAAACCAGGAAGCTAAAGTTCTGGAAGGTAAAATTAAAGCCGGCGATGATAAGCTAAGTACGCTGCAGGGCCAACTTAATAATGTTCGTTCGGAAACGCAGCAGTTGCAAAATCAGCTAAAAGAAAAAGACGAGCAGATTACCAAACTTACCAACCAGGTTAAATTGCTGAAAAGCGAAATGGGCAGCTAAACCACTTTAGCTTAATGGCGATATAATATCGATAAAAATTTGAACTAATATTTAACAAAAATACCACTTGCTTGTTAAAGGAGATTAGAATAGTAAACCGCGTTTATTGACTGCGTTTATTATTTGATTGCAAAAATTAATGAAAGTTTACCCTTTCATTGGGAAGGCCTGGTTTAAACCGGGCTTTCTTTTTTATAAAAATTCCTTATTGCCATGTGGCAAAATAAAGTACAATTGGTATTACTTCAACATTTATATAGGGAGAAAAAAAAGGTACCTGCATCTCGCAAATACCTTTTTAAGTGTCTGAATTCAACATGCTTCTATGAAAAAATTGCGTTTTGTCATTCCTCGTCGTTATCAACCTTGGCAGTTGATGCGTCAACCTGCTCAAACCACATTCGGTTACCAACACTATAATACCTGTCTGCCAATTTAGGATCTGCTTCAAGCTCTTCCGTTGAATACGGTAAGTAAGGCACAATAACATCGTCGCCCTTCTGCCAGTTAGCAGGTGTATAAACAAATTTCGACTCGGTAAGCTGCAATGCTTCTACCATCCGAACAAACTCATTCATATTCCGGCCTACTTCTACGGGGTAGAAATTTACCGAACGGATAATATTTTTATCGTCAATAATAAATACTCCCCTTACATCACGGTCGGTGCTTTCCTCGTCGTGTAACATCCCGTACAAACGCGACACCTTGGCATCGGGATCTTCAATTAACGGAAACCCGATATGTACGGTTCCGCGTTGTTTGTAGTTCAACTCCTCAAGGTGAGCTTTCCACATTTTGTGCAAAACGATATCATCTGTGGAAACTACGGCCAACTCAACACCCAATTTTTTGAATTCATTTTGCAGATGTGCCAATTCAAGTAACTCAGAAGAGCATACCGGAGTAAAATCGGCTGGATGGCTTAGCAGAATTTTCCAACTATTTCCGAAATCATTTGGGAAAGTAATTTTTCCGTTGGTTGTGTTTGCACTGAATTTTGGAGCTTTTGATCCTATTAAGGGGATTTTGTAATCGCTTGCGCTTACTACTCCCAAGGCCAGAATCATAGCCATTAAGGTAAACATTAATTGTTTCATAACTTTGAATATTAAATGATTGCAACACGAAGTTACGGCCATTAAAATCCACAAGTATATGCCGGATAACATGTTTAAATTGTGATTCTAAACATTGCGTTTGATGGTTCGCTACCACTAAGTACTACAAATAACTAGATTGTAAGCAATTTTGTAATTTTAGTTATATTTTAAAGATATACACATCTTTATATATCTAATATGAAAGTTGAAGAATGACCAAAATAAATACTAGATTGTATTTTATTAACAAATATCTAAATATTTGTCGAATTTCTCGTTCAACTATTCGATGTCGTAATCCAGTTTAAACAACTTGTAATATTGTACAATCGACTCCCTCACCTGGTATTCAGAGGCGGTATAAGGAAGAACATTTTGCCCGTTAAACCACATCATAAAAGTATCGGCATAAGCCTCATTTAATCCGGTAAGTTTTATTACCATTTCTTTATTGTAGTTTTTCGAGTGCATGTCCCAGTTTTTCATTATCGCCATGTCTTCGCGTACCTGGCGTTTACGTTTTTCGCGCTTCCCATAATATTGGGCAAACGATAAAGGGCTTACCAGTGCTGCAATAATAGGAGGTTTTTCGTTAAATGCATCGCCTCTCAAGGTTGGGTCAAGATCTGTTGGATTTCCGTGCTCGAAATAATCCAGCTGCCGGGCTTCGCCTTCAACGGTAACTTCGCCAACATTATAAAGTACAGGGTCCATATAAAAAGTCAGCATTTCGTAGCCGGTGTAATACGATGGCACTTTCAGAATAAAAGTTTTGTAACCCACCGAAGTGATTTCGAGCGAATCGATATTAAGCATCTCCAATGTAAAAATTCCGTCGCCATTGGTTATCGTTCCGCTGTGTGTGCGGTGATTAATAATGTTGGCATAAGGAACTGCTGAACTGTCGGATGAACTCAGGATTTTTGCTTTCAGTTCAATCAACATCGGATCAACCGGATATTCCTCATCCTGCGCCCAAACTGAAAAACTCATCAAAACGATTAATAGCAGCAGTAAATATCTATACATAAATGCGTAATTCTATTCGTTTGCAAATCTATGCAAAAGAATTTAACCATTTTGAAGATAACACTATTTAACGGGTTTTTAACAGATGTTAAGGGGACATAGAAAATAGTCATCGCATGACTTAGAATCAGGGTATCACAAATACAGGGAATATAGGAAATTAGTCATAGCATGACTTAGAGTCATACTATGACTAATTGGAATTATTTCATTGAAGCAATGCGTTCTTCCAATACTTTTATGTTGGCTTCGGCATCGGCTTGTTTTGCTTTTTCTTTGGCAACCACTGCTTCGGGAGCATTATTCACGAAACGTTCGTTACTCAGTTTTTTCATTACCGAATTCAGGAATCCTTTGGCGTATTTCAACTCCTCTTCCAGTTTTTTCAATTCTTCTTCCACATCAATAAATCCATCGAGCGGAATGTAGAAGCTGGTCGATTTTACACGGAATGAAGCTGCGCCTTTAACTTCTTCGTCAACCGCAGTCAACTCGGTAAGATTACCCAATTTTATAAGAATACTGTTGAATTTGGCATCAAAACCTTTATCGCCCTTTTGCACCGAAAAATCGATCGCATCTTTAAAGGCAATATTTTTGTCTTTACGGATTTTTCGAATTCCGGAAACCGCTTCTTTCACATCTTCAAAAGCTGCCAGCAATTCGGCATCGTAATTTACTTCGGTTGGCAACTGACTGATCATGATGCTTTCGCCTTCCTTACGTTCTTCCAACAATTGCCAGATTTCTTCGGTAATAAACGGCATAAACGGATGCATCAGGCGCAACATCTGGTCGAATAGTTCAAGAATTTCGGTATATGTTTTTGCATCGATCGGTTGTTGATAGGCTGGTTTTACCATCTCGAGCAACCACCCCGAAAACTCGTCGCGCACTGTTGTATAAACCGTCATCAATGCTTCCGAAATACGGAAACTGTCGAATTGTGCATTTAATGTTTCAACCACCTGGCTGAGTTTATTTTTAAACCACTCGATGGCCAGTTTTGAATGTTCCGGTTGTTCAATTTCCGATGAAACCTCCCAGTTTTTCACCAAACGGAAAGCATTCCAAATTTTTGTTGAGAAACCGGCTCCCTGTTGCGGCAAACTTTCGTCGAACAACAAATCGCCACCTGCAGGCGAACAAAGTAACATTCCCACACGAACTCCGTCGGCACCATACTTGGCAATCAAATCCAGCGGATCGGGTGAGTTACCCAGCGATTTCGACATTTTCCGGCGTTGTGCATCGCGCACCATTCCGGTAAAATAAACATTCTTGAACGGGAAATCATCGCGGTACTCGTAACCGGCAATAATCATTCGGGCCACCCAGAAGAAAATAATATCGGGTGCTGTTACCAAATCCGAACTTGGATAGTAATAGTTTACCTCTTCGTTCTCCGGTTCACGAACTCCATCGAAAACCGAGATTGGCCACAACCAGCTTGAGAACCAGGTGTCCAAAGCATCTTCGTCTTGTTTTAAATCGGCAGCAGTTAATTCTGCATTACCTGATTTTTCTTTAGCCAACTCCAGCGCTTCTTCTGCCGATTCGGCACAAACATAAGTTCCGTCGGGCAGGTAATATACCGGGATTTGGTGGCCCCACCACAACTGGCGGCTAATACACCAGTCTTTAATGTTGCCCATCCAGTGTTTGTAGGTATTTTTAAATTTCGGTGGGTGGAAACTGATGGTATCGTTCATCACATTTTCCAAAGCCGGTTTTACCAGTTCTTCCATTTTCAGGAACCACTGTGCCGACAATTTTGGCTCGATGATCACATCTGTTCTTTCCGAAAAACCAACCTTATTTGTATAGTCTTCAACTTTTGCCAGGTTTCCTGCTTTTTCCAGTTCAGGAACAATTTTATCGCGAACAACAAAACGATCTTCACCAACATAAAGCTCTGCCTTTTCGTTCAGCGTTCCGTTGTCGTTAAAAATGTCGATGGATGGCAGGTTATATCTCAGGCCAATTTCGTAGTCATTGATATCGTGCGCCGGTGTAATTTTCAAACATCCGGTACCAAATTCCATGTCAACGTATTCATCCTCAATAATCGGGATTGAACGGTTGATCAGCGGCACCAAAACGCGCTTACCTTTCAGGTGTGCAAAACGCTCGTCGTTTGGATTTACGCAAACGGCAGTATCGCCCAGAATCGTTTCGGGACGTGTTGTTGCAATGGTTACGAAACCTTCTTCGCCTTCAATTTTATAATTCAGGTAATACAGTTTACCCTGCATTTCTTTGTAGATCACCTCCTCATCAGAAAGTGCCGTTTTTGCTGCCGGATCCCAGTTTACCATACGCACACCGCGGTAAATCATTCCTTTGTTAAACAGATCGACAAAAACTTTGATTACCGACTCGCTGCGGGCTTCGTCCATGGTAAATGCTGTACGGTCCCAGTCGCACGAAGCACCCAGTTTCTTCAGTTGCTCCAGGATAATACCCCCGTGTTTGTCGGTCCACTCCCAGGCATGTTTCAAAAATTCGTCGCGCGAAAGATCGTACTTGTCAATTCCTTCAGCATTCAGTTTGTTTACCACTTTGGCTTCGGTAGCAATCGATGCATGGTCGGTACCCGGCACCCAGCAGGCATTTTTACCGGTCATTCGCGCACGGCGGACCAGAATATCCTGAATGGTATTGTTAAGCATGTGCCCCATGTGCAACACACCGGTTACGTTTGGCGGCGGAATTACAATTGTGTAAGGTTCGCGCTCGTCGGGTGTGGAATGGAAGTATTTGTTATCCATCCAGTATTTGTACCATTTATCTTCAACCTCGGCTGGGTTGTACTTGCTCGGAATTTCCATCTGACTCATCTTGAAATATCTAGCTAAAAATTTGAGGTGCAAAAGTACAATTAAAAGTTTAAAGTTCAGAGTTTAAAGGTCAGAGTTTGCGTGCTGCAACAGAATAACGTAAAAAAGGTAGCGATCTTTTATTCTGACAAACTGAAAATCTCCGTTGTTCAATTCACTTCCACGATGCTGAACCAGTAAAAAGACAGTGGACCATTTGCGGTAAAAAAAAACTCCCCGGCCTCACCGGGGAGTCATATCTTACAAACAATATAAATACATTGTTTATCAAACTAAACATAGCACTGTGATTGTTTTATTCACAGTTGGTTTAATTTGCCGAAGTATTATTAACGTTTTTTCACATTAGCCGAGAATCATACCAATAATAGTCGCACTCATAAGCGAGGCCAGTGTTCCGGCCAACAATGCGCGCACTCCGTATTGCGAAAGCAGCACACGACGTTTTGGGGCCAGCGCTCCGATTCCGCCAATTTGAATTCCAATTGATGAAAAATTGGCAAAACCACACAATATATATGTAGCCATAATAATCGACTTGGTTTCGGTAAACGCTCCGGCGGCTTTCAGGTCGGCCAGCGAAACATAGCCTATAAATTCGGTGAGAATGAGTTTCTCGCCCAACAAACGACCAACTACAGCAATATCTTCCGGACAAACACCAATCAGCCACATTATTGGCGAAAAGGTATAACCCAAAATAAATTGCAACGACAGCTCATCGTATTTCCCATCGGTAACATTGGCAATAACATCATTTAAATGTGTAATAGCCCCAACTTTGGTAAATATAAAATTGAACATGGCAATAAAAGCAATAAACGCCAAAAGCATTGCAGCAACATTTACGGCAAGCTTTACACCTTCGGTAGTTCCGTTTGTGATGGCATCGAGCACATTGCTACCAATTTTATCGCGACTTACTTCGATGGTTTTATTGATAGCGTCGGTTGGTGGTACCAGCATTTTCGAAAATACAATAGCTGCAGGAGCTGCCATTACTGATGCAGTAAGCAGGTGTTTCGCAAATTCCAAACGCAGTTGTGGATCGTCGCCACCCAACAAGGCAATGTATGCCGCTAAAACACCTCCGGCAAGGGTAGCCATTCCGCCGGACATTACCAGCAAAATCTCCGATTTGCTCATTTTATCGAGGTAGGCTTTAATCATCAGCGGCGATTCGGTTTGCCCCAGAAAAATATTTCCTGCCACCGAGAGGGCTTCAGCTCCCGAAATCCGCAGAACTTTGGTAAACACCCACGCCAGCCCATATACAATTTTCTGGATAATTCCCCAGTAGAATAACAAACTGGTTAAGGCCGAAAAGAAGATAATTGTTGGCAACACCTGGAAAAGAAAAATATAACCGTAAGTATCGGCATTCATTAAATCGCCGAGCAGAAAGGTGCTTCCTTCTTTGGTGAAGTCGAGCACTTTAACAAATATTTTTCCGAAAAACTCGAATCCACTCTGTACAACAGGTACATATAAAACCCCAAGCGCCAGCAAAATTTGCATGGCCAAACCAATACCTACTGTCCGCCATGGGATATTACGCCGATCGGAACTAAAAACATAACCTACAAAAACCAACACCACCATTCCTAACAACCCCCGAAAAAGGGTCATAACCGAAAAAGGCGTTTGTCGTTCTTTTGCCAAAAGAATATTTGAAGTATCAGTTTGTTGTGCTACTGCGTCGGCTGCTGCAAACATTGTCTCACCAGCGTGTGCCGCCAGCGGTTGTAAAAAGAAAATGCCGGTAATTACTACCAGCAACATTATAATGCGTTTCATTGCGTGTTTTTTCATTTCCTTACACCCCTGTCGTCCCTTTGGTCCTCCTGTCCCCTTAAGGGGACAATCGCTATGAAGTAGCGATAGGGGTGATTTGTTAATTATGCGTTTCTAACTTATTTCTCTCGTTTATTTAACTCATCGCGAATTATCGATGCCTTTTCATAATCCTCATCTTCTATGGCTTCGTCCAACAGTTCCTGTAAGTCGCTGGTTGAATACTGGGCATAAGAGGAACCGCTTGTTTCGGGCTCTTCCTCATCCATCATACTGCGAACCGGAGAATTTTCATCATCCGATTCCAATACAATTCCGGCTTTCTGCAAAATTTCTTCTGAAGTATAAATCGGGCACCTGAAACGTAAAGCCAGCGCCACCGCATCCGATGTCCGGGAATCAATCCGAATCTCTTTGCCGTTCATCTCGCACAAGAGCTCCGAATAAAAAATGCCTTCTTCCAATTTATATATGGTAACCTCCAGCAAGGCAATATCAAACGCAAGCGCCATATTTTTTATTAAATCATGGGTAAGTGGCCGCGGAGGCTTCAACCCTTCCAGCTGAATGGCAATTGCCTGTGCTTCAACCGGTCCGATAATTATAGGAATTCTGCGTTCTCCATCTTCTTCTGCCAACACCAACGCGTAAGCCCCCGACTGGGTTTGACTTACCGATAATCCTAAAATGTTTAAGCGTATTTTCTGCATGCTAACGTTTGCCCTGTATCTTTTTTTCGATGCAAACAAATATAATAATCATTTTGGTTCCATTTCATTTATTTTGCCCGTTTTCAAAGTATTGCTCCCAAAACGGCACTAAAATTTGACAATACGAGATGAAGAAAATTTGCAGAAACAGAGATATTCTTTAAAATCAGAATCTCTGCGCCCCAAGCCACGTAAAGGGTAAAAGAAAGCATTTTATACAAAAAGTGATTTGAAGTTGTAGTTTTTTATCTGCTTTTGCGACTTACAGAGTGAAGAGCAAAAATGAAAAACCGTAATGCAAATAAAACTGAGTTTAGCGAGCTGATTGAGAAGCATCAGGCAATAATCCATAAAATAACAATGGTTTATGCCAACGGACAATCGAATCGCGAAGACCTGTTCCAGGAGATCTGCCTGCAACTTTGGCGATCGTACCCAAGATTTCGGAACGAGTCGAAATTCAGTACCTGGATGTACCGCGTGGCATTGAATACAGCCATCAGCGATATACGAAAAAAGAAAACGGATATTCATTTTGAGCAACTGCACGACAACGATCGTTTGGAAACAGCACCTTCTGACGAGAAGGAACAGGTAAAACTACTGTACCGGGCCATTTCAAAACTTAACCGGATTGACAAAGCACTGATTCTGCTTTGGCTCGAAGAAAAAAGTTACGACGAAATTGCTTCGATACTGGGAATCTCGAAAACGAATGTAAGCGTGAAGCTGGTTCGTATTAAACAGAAACTGGAAGAAATGATTTTCAAAATTCAGTAAAAAGCCATGAACGATAAAAAATTAAAAGACATGTGGAACAAAGCAGAAACCCTGATGGAAGCTTCGGCTTACGAAAGCTCGTCCATCGAACAGTTTATTTCGGGACGCTCGAACGATACTACCCAAAAAATAAGGAACATGATCATTTTCGATCTTGTTTTGAAAGCACTGGCACTGTGTGCGCTGGCCATTGATTTTGTTCTTTATTTTGGAACCACCAATGTAATGTCGGTTACTGTTGCAGGAGTGGCAATACTTATTCCGCTTATTTTTATGCAATACAAATTGCTGAACCGATTTTCTGAAGCGGCCGACAACGGACAAACTACCCGCAATAAACTGGCCTCGATGCTTACTTACCTGAAAACAAAGTTCTTTACCACTTTGCTTTCCGTATCGGGAACCTACTTGTTTGTATTTATTGCAGGTTCGTTACTTTATTTTTATGCAGCTTACGGCTATGTACGACCACTCGACGGTGTGGACTTTGTTGTATTTTTAACTTTCATTATTCTCGGAATAGTCCTCAACTTTGTTGTTAACCACGGACAGGTAAAATACCACATTAAACACCTTGAGATTTGCTTGAATGATCTTAATGACCAGAACCTGAAGTTGGTTTCTGAAAACATTGAACTGCAACGAAAACGCGACCGGGCAAACAAACTACTGCTGGCATTAGTGCTCGTTCTCGGAATTCTACTGCTTATTATAGTATTTAAAAACATCGGTTTTATCGCCAAATAAACCGGACATTGAACAGTAAAAGAACTGTTCAGCAACCAAAAATTTACTGCCATGAAAACAATAAAAACCATAAGCTGGCTATTGCTGTCTGTTTTTTTATGGGTAGCAGCAGCCGGGCAGACTGCTAAAGATCTGCCAAAACGAATGACTTTCGCTGTTGAAATCAGCGGTGTACTTTGCGGCTATTCTGAAATGACCATTTCTTCTACTGAAAAAGATGGCCGGAAATTACTAAGCATAAATACAGAGGCGCTGGTAAAACAACGTGCCCTGGGCGGAAATGTAGAGTTAATTATTACTGAGCATGCACTAATTACGCCCGAAACGGAACTCCCGGTTTTCGTTGAACAACGTTTTAAAACCAATGCAGAAATCTACTCCTGCACTAAATTCGATAATGGTGTTGCGTATTTCACCACTGCAGAAAATGGAGAACCTCGGGAAATTAAATTGCCTGATGATGTCATTCTGGAGAATCCACTTTCTTTTCCGCATTTAATGAACGACTTTATCGGTGGAGATGCAAATCAAAAAACATACAAGGTTTTCGATTTTCAAAGTGGAGAAATTATATCGAAAACATACAAACGGATTGGTGAAGAGCAACTGGAATTGGCAGGAGCTAATTATAATGCTACAGTGTTAGAAGAATTCAATCACCAAACCGGCATTACCACCAAACTCTGGTTGGATAAAAAAAACAGTCATGCGCTAAAAATAAGCACTTCAAACCGGCTGATTTACCTGGCTGATGAATCCTTAAAAAAAAGGATACAAGTTGTTGATGTCGACAATTTGTTATTTGCCCGCGTTAATAAAGTTATCGCCAATGTGCACGCCATTTCTTCCATGAGAATTGAAGCATCGATACAATCAGAAGGAGAAATAATTACCACTGAGAGCTTAAATTTTCCGGGGCAGAAGTTCGAAGGCACTGTCAGCAATAATTTAATTGAAGGCGTATTTGAAGTTGAACGACAGCATTACACCGGTGAAAATGCTCCCTCCTTCCCTCCTCATTTTTCGGATGAAAAACTCAAAAAATATTTGGAACCCGAACGACTGATTGAATCAGATCATCCTGTTTTGGTTGAAGAAGCGCAACGAATCACCGCAGATTCAAAAGATGCCTGGGAAGCTACAGTGAAACTCAGCACCTGGGTTGGCGAAAATATTATGGGAGCCATTCCGGGCGGCACATCAGCCATTAATACTTACAACACCCGCGAAGGTGAATGCCGCTCGCATTCGCGATTGCTGGCAGCTTTTTGCCGTGCAGTTGGTATTCCGGCCCGACTTTCCATTGGATGCATGTATATTTCGTATGCAGGTGGCTGCTTTTACCAACACGCCTGGACCGAGGTTTACATGGGCGATGCCGGATGGGTAGCAATTGATGCCACCGCACATGAATTCGATTTTGTAGATGCAGGACACATCCGTTTGGGTGAAAAAACTTCCTTTAATCCGAAAGCAATGAAAATTCTGGATTATCAAATGGAGAATGAATCGGCTGACAATACAGTTCCTGAAAAATACAAAAAATACCTCGGCAATTACCCCTTTGAAGAACGAAACAGCATTTTTAAGATTCTATATCAAGATGGAAGCCTCGCCGTTGATATTCCCAATGCACAAGTGCTTGCACTTAATCCCCCCGATGAGAATGGCGTGTTTTATCCAACAGTTACCCGGCAGTTGAACTTTTCTTTCGGAAACGACATCTATGGAAACATTTCTACGATGAAATTACAACAGGTAATTCCGCTTGGTAAAAAGTTTGAACAGGACAGCATTCCATCCGATGTGCCTGACGAAATAAGGCCACTTGTAGGAAATTACTGGTTTGCTCAGGCCCGTGCAGATTTTAAAGTGGTTTATGAAAACGGGATACTTGCTTTTAAAAACCCTTTGACGAATGAAACCGTAAAATTACCGAAACATACTGAATCCGGCTTATGGAAAGATGAACTGGGAAAAAATGAAGTTGAGTTTGAAAGAAATGATGCCAATGAAGTTGTTAGAATGTACGTTTACGTTAATGTTTATCTGAAAAAACAAATTGAACTTTAAAACAACAGCCATGGAATATAAAGTGCACAAACTAAAAGTTAACATGAACGAAGATCAGCAAATGTTGGAGCAATTTTTAAATAATTTGCACGGCGAAGTAGTGTCGATTATCCCCAATGTTAAGCCAATCTTCAGACCAATGGGAGCCACTGCCAAAGTCGATTTCCTGCTAATAATTGAAAAGCTTGTCAATTAGCCATCAATTTATTGGTGCTTATTTGCTAATTCTCTGGAAATAAATACTTCTGCAGTCCGAATTTTGAATCGTTCAGACCCGAAGAAGTGAAATCCGATGCGATATCCGCCTGACGGTGCAAACCAATGGCAAATGAACCCAAAAACTTTCTGAGATTAAGGAAGCGGGATGGTAAAATGAAATTCCGCTCCTTTTCCTGTTTCGCTTTCGGCCCAGATTACTCCACCGTGTTTTTCCACGAGCTCTTTACAAAGAATAAGCCCCAGTCCGGTACCTGATTCTTCGTTGGTGCCTGCTGTTGAAAAACTTTCATCAACTTTAAACAATCTTTCCAGGTTCTCGGGGCTTATTCCAACGCCAGTATCGGCTACGGTAAAAACATGTTCCCCATTAACAAATTTTGCCGAGAATGTAATTGTACCACCCTCAGAAGTAAATTTTACTGCATTGCTTAGCAGGTTGCGAACGATGGTACAAAACATGTTCCTGTCGGCTGTTAATTCCGTATTTTCAGGTATTAACTTCACCAACGTAAGTTTTTTATTTTGGGCACTTAATTCCAGTATCTGGAAAGTTTCATCCACACAACTTTCTGCATCAATAATTTTGGGTTCGAAAGCAACCTTCTGTCGTTGCAGGTTGGCCCAATCGAGCAACTCACTAAGCAAATTATAAGTTTTCAGTATGCCACTATAAAGATAATGCGTGTATTCTTTTACATGCTCTGTTTTTCCATTATCCACCTCCTCTTTCAGCATTTCACCAAAACCAAGCATGGTGTTAAACGGACTTCGAAGATCGTGTGCAATTATCGAGAAAAAACGATCTTTTGCTGCATTCAACTCCTGCAGTTTTATCAGGTTGTTTTTAATTTTTTGTTCCGCTAATTTGCGCCGGTTTGTTGAGCGCGCCAGCACCCAGGCTCCCCATCCGCTCAGAGCTACCAACAACATATAAACGATTAACAACTGAAAATTTCTTGCCTTCTGGCTTTTGTACAATTCAGCTTGCGGAACAAACGATACTGCTTTCCAATAATAATCTTGCGTAGCCTGAAATGCTTCCTGCTCGCTCCATACTAGTTCAGGATTATTGTTTTCTAACGCATAAATGGTATTAAATGTAAAAAGTCCGCGTTCGTTTTCAAACTGCCCTGAAGTTTGCGTCGAAATAATTTTCCACTCCTCGGGATAGTAATATTGAAAGTTTTCTGTTTTTTTATCGTCGAACATAAAGCCCCACTCGAGTTCCGAATTGGGAGCCTTTAACCAGTAGCTATCTTTATTCAGCAACATAAAATGCTCCTTAAAGCGCCTGTTCCCAACCGCTTCCGAGTTTCGAAGCATATGCTCGCCCAGGTAGTTAATTACCAATACTCCTTTCTTTTCGCCCTTTTCACCAAACACTGGCGTAGCAAAACGCAGCATAGGTTTTAAGGGAATTTCAATGGTGTCGTTTTCAATGTTTAAGTCGAATGGAGACACATAAATCTCGCCGCGTTTAAGGTTAAAAGTATTCGAAAAATAAGGTCGCTGGCGTTTGTTTTGCAAATCCTTTTCAGCAACTACCCAGGCTACACTATCGTTTAAATTTACCCGTACCAGTTCATCGCCCTCACTGTCGATCAATCGTATTTGATCGTAAAGCTGCCTTTCTCGGCTTATTTTGCGAAACAACGATGATATGGTTTGTTTTACCGCTGAGTTACCCTCTTCGCGCCATACATCCCGAAATAAATTCATCGCAGCCATAATCTGCAGATCGCCAATAATAAAATTAAGATCGCGGTGAATGATCTCTGATTTCTGGTTGATTTCAAATTGTTCTGAGCTTAATGAAATTTGTTTCTCAGAATCGTCCTGAATTTTTCTAACCGAAAAAACAACACCTGAAAACAAAATAAAAAGGGGAATAAAAATTCTAAAAAAAGTTCTGTAAATCTGTTTATGCATACACTGTTTAGCAACCTCGAAAAGCCTTTTACAAACGGCCGTTTTCTATTTTTTTAACGGCTGGCAAAATTACATCATAAATAGCGATAAAAAAATACACATCATCGATTTAGGTATTTTTGAAGTAACTTTTAAGATTTCAGGAAATTAAAGATGTAAAATCAAGGTCAAAAAAGATGCAAATATTTGCTAATTATCTAAAATTAACTACTTTTGCAGTCCGAATTTTGAATCGATCAGGCTCGAATAAGTGAAATCCGGTGCGATATCCGCCTGACGGTGTAAACATTAAAAGTGAAATTATGTACGCGATTGTTGAAATTGCAGGACAGCAATTCAAAGTAGAAAAAGACAAGAAACTTTTCGTACATCACCTGGATGCAGAAGAAGGTGCATCGGTTGATTTCGATAAAGTTTTACTGGTTGACAACGACGGAAAAGTAGCCGTTGGAACACCAACCGTAGAAGGTGCTAAAATTACAGCCAAAGTGCTGGGACATGTAAAAGGCGAGAAAGTGATTGTTTTCAAAAAGAAACGTCGTAAGAGTTATCAAAAAATGAATGGTCACCGTCAGCAATTTACTCAAATTCAAGTAGAAACCATTGTTGGATAATTAATAAAGGAAATTTACCATGGCTCACAAAAAAGGTGTAGGTAGTTCGAAAAACGGACGCGAATCGGAAAGTAAACGACTGGGAGTAAAAGTTTACGGAGGTCAGTTTGCTAAAGCTGGTAATATTATTGTTCGCCAGCGTGGTACTCAACATTTTCCCGGCGACAATGTAGGTATTGGTAAAGACCATACTTTGTTTGCATTGATCGACGGAACTGTTGTATTCAGAAAGAAAAGAAATAACCGCTCATATGTATCAGTAGCTCCGGTTGTTGATGCTGATGTTGCAGTTGCTGAAGCTCCTGCAAAAGCTGCTCCTAAAAAAGAAGCTGCTCCGGTTGTTGAAGAAGTAAAAGAAGAAGCTCCTAAGGCTGAAGCAAAAGCAGCAGCTGAAGGCGACGATCTTACAAAATTAACTGGTGTAGGACCAAAATTAGCTGAAGTATTGGTTGAAGGTGGTTTTACAACTTATGCTGAAGTTGCTGAAGCATCTGTTGAAGCAATTCAGAAAGTTCTTGAAGCTGCAGGAAGCCGCTACGCTTCAAAAGATCCACAACCTTGGATTGAAGAAGCTAAAGGTTTAGCTTAAGATATTGATAAACCAGAGGGTTTAAACTCCCTCAAAGAAAATATAAAACTCCTGTCGGTAACGGCAGGAGTTTTTTTTATGGGAATTTTCGTGTTTCTATTTTAAGGTTTTATCCAAAAAGTCAACCATTATCTCAATCACTTTCGGATCGGAAAAATGACCTCCGCCATGATTGGCACCAACAATGGCATAGCGGGTTGATTCAACACCTGCTTTACGAAGTGCGTTGTGCAGCAATAAACTCTGGCTTGGAGAAACCAGCGCATCAACTGTTCCGTGAATTAAAAGAAACGGCGGATCGTTTTTATCCACGTAATTCACCGGATTTGATTTGGCAACCACTTCAGGTTTATCGAGAATCGTTAATCCACTGTTTTTTCCATGTACAAACATAGCTTCTGGTGCTTCTTTTGTAAAGTGTGCCTCTTCGGCTTCTTTATCGTAATCGGCTCCAATTTTTGTCAGATCGCTTAAACCAAAAACCACAATGGCCGCCTGCACATCGCTGCTTTGGTCGAGGTTTTCTCCCGCTTCAAACGCTAATTCGCCATTCGAAGTTCCCGTCATTCCGGTTAAGTAACCTCCTGCCGATTCTCCCCAAACAGCCACTTTGTCGGGATTAACACCATATTTTTGTGCATTGGCACGCATAAACCGAATAGCCGCTTTTGTATCTTTCACGGCATCGCTGTACAATCCGTTCGTTGCCACATGATACTCAATACTTGCTACTACATATCCTGCTTTGGCAATTTCGCAGCGGTTGTATAAACTGCTGTTTTTCGGGGCAAACATAAAACCACCACCGGTAATAAATACAACGCACGGATAAATTTCATCATCTGCCGGCCTTACAATATCCATTTTCATCGACATTGGATCGCCATCAGAACTTTTGGTTTCGTGAAAAATCACATTTTCAGTAAGCATAAGATTTTCAGGAACCTCACGAAGCATTTTTGGAGTGCCGGAAATACCTTCGAGCACAATACTGGTACTGTTATCACAAGGTTTAATTTCATTTGGCATTAACAGGTTTCCCATCCCGGGAATCGCTTTTCGTTCTTGTTTTTCTGGTTGAGCAAAAAGAACATTTACAGAACCTGTCAGCACAATTACAGTTAACAGGAATAAAGATAGTTTTCTCATAGTTTTTTTATTTGTTTTATAAAAGTAGCTGATTACGTGAATACACCTAAAAAATTACGGCAATTTGTTTATTTCACAATCAGGGTTTTAAACTATTGCTATTAGATTGGAAATTAGAAATAGGTTTAATCATAAAGTGCCAATTCATTTATTAAATTTGCAGCCTAATAAATGGATAAGACATGCTCAATTTAAAATTTATTCAAGACAATCCGGAGTTAGTAATAGAAAAACTAAAACGCAAAAATTTCGATGCTTCGGAAATTGTTTCAAACATTATAGATCTTAATACCCAAAAAAATAAGCTGCAGGGCGAAGCCGATTCGGCAAAAGCTGAAATGAATAAAATTTCGAAAGAAATTGGTCTGCTTTTCCGCGAAGGCAAACACAAAGAAGCCAACGCAGCAAAAGAACGCACTGCCGAGCTAAAAGAAAACATTAAAAACTTTGATGCTGATTTTGCAGCCATCGAAGCAAAAGTTTACGATTTACAGGTTCAACTGCCTAACTTACCTCACGAATCGGTTCCGGCCGGAAAAGGTGAAGCGGACAACGAGGTGGTAAAACAAGTTGGCGAAATTCCGGCAATGAACGAGAAAGCACTGCCACACTGGGAACTGGCGACTAAATACAACCTGATTGATTTTGAGTTGGGTG
The DNA here is from genome assembly GCF_900111425.1 of Draconibacterium orientale. Classification (NCBI taxonomy): domain Bacteria; kingdom Pseudomonadati; phylum Bacteroidota; class Bacteroidia; order Marinilabiliales; family Prolixibacteraceae; genus Draconibacterium; species Draconibacterium orientale. Next base: position 72,706 of record NZ_FOHT01000012.1, read on the forward strand.
TAAAACTTACCGGCGCAGGATTCCCGGTTTACCGTGGCAAAGGAGCGCAACTGCAACGTGCCCTTATCAATTTCTTTTTAGCCGAAGCATCAAAAGCCGGTTACGAAGAAATTCAACCGCCATTGGCCGTTAACGAAGCATCGGGTTTTGGAACCGGCCAGCTGCCCGACAAAGAAGGCCAGATGTACCACATTACCGAAGACAATTTATATTTGATTCCAACGGCAGAAGTTCCGGTAACCAACATTTACCGCGATGTAATTCTGGATGCCAAAGATCTGCCTTATAAAAACACCGCTTACAGTGCCTGTTTCCGTCGCGAAGCCGGTTCGTACGGTAAAGATGTTCGCGGTTTGAACCGCCTGCACCAGTTCGATAAAGTGGAAATCGTTCAGATTGCGCATCCCGAAAAATCGTACGAAATTTTGGATGGAATGGTAGCGCATGTTGAAAGTTTGGTGGCCAAATTGGGTTTACCTTACCGCATTCTTCGCCTATGTGGTGGCGACATTAGTTTCACATCGGCTTTAACATACGATTTTGAGGTATTCTCGGCAGCGCAGAAAAAATGGCTGGAAGTAAGTTCGGTTTCCAACTTCGAATCGTTCCAGGCTAACCGTCTGAAATTACGTTTCCGCGAAGAAGGCGTGAAAAAACCACAAATTGCACACACCCTTAACGGAAGTGCGCTGGCATTGCCACGTATTGTTGCGGCACTGCTCGAAAACAACCAAACTCCTGAAGGCATTAAAATTCCTGAAGCTTTGGTTCCGTTTACTGGTTTTGATATTATTAGCTAAAAACTTTATTCATCGGATGACTATTATTAACAACATATAGTCACCCGATGAATCCCAAGAAACAAAAGCCCGAAAAATTGTATTTTTCGGGCTTTTGTTTTACACATCAAACTCCGCTCAGTGCAGCTTAACTTCTTTGGCTCGCCTAAAAAGTTCCGACAAGCAATACCCTGTGAGTTCGGCATCTTCCAAAGCATTGTGTTTATTTCGTGTACGTTCCATATCCAGGTATTCGGCAATTGCGTTAAGCCCAAGACCTTTAGGCACTTCCTTTCCATTGGCCTCCAATATTGTTTTATAAAACAACATTATATCCTGCAAATCAATATACTGGTAAGCAAAAGGCCAGGTTAGGTTTACCGTTTCGTACGACGCTTTTAAAAAGCTGATATCATTGTTAATTCCCTGTCCGCAAATTTTAATGTCGCACATCGCTTTCCTCGATGGGAAGCCTCCTTCTCCTTGCAACCAGTATTCTAAATCTTCTATTGTTTCTTCCAGCGAGGGTGCTTCCTCCAGCTCAAAGCGCGAAATACCATGAATACGTTTACTTCCCGGATCAAAATCAGCTTCATTTTCAGGATAAATCAGCGACTCGAAAGTACTTATCTGTTCAAATTTATCATCGAGCAAAACTGCTCCGATTTGAATAACATCATGAACTCCTGGTATTTGCCCCGACATTTCCAGGTCGAGACACAGATAATGTTCGCTCATAAAACGATTTGTTTAGTGTTTTTCAGATCACTAAAAATAGAATAAATTATACGCCTGAACAATTTGCAGCAACGAAAAAGCCCGAAAGAAACAAATCTTCCGGGCTTTTTATATCGTTATTTCAACGTCTTATTTCACTTCACCATTAGCAACCAGCCACTCAGCAATCTGAACGGCATTAAGCGCTGCACCCTTTTTGATCTGGTCGCCAACACACCAGAAAGTAATGCTATTCGGGTCAGTAACATCCTGGCGGATACGGCCAACATACACATCATCTTTTCCACTCACGAACAAGGGCATTGGATACTCGTTTTTGGCAGGATTATCGATCACTGTTAAACCTTCAAATGCTTCGAAAGCTTTTGTTACAGCTTCTGCTGTCAGTGGTTTTTCGGTTTCTACCCAAATGGCTTCCGAGTGAGCACGGGCCACAGGAATACGCACGCAGGTTGCACTCACCTCAGCATCGGTGTGCATAATTTTTTTAGTCTCCCAGTTCATTTTCATCTCTTCCTTGGTGTAATCGTTATCCAGGAAAACATCAATGTGCGGGATGATATTCATGGCCAACTGGTGAGCGAACTTATTTACTGTAACCGGTTTTCCTTCCACCACTTCTTTGGTTTGCTCTTCCAGCTCGGCAATTCCCTGTGCACCGGCACCACTTGCTGCCTGGTAAGTAGCCACCCGAACACGTTTGATCTTCGATAGTTCTTCGATCGGTTTCAGCGCCACAACCATCTGAATGGTTGAGCAGTTCGGGTTAGCAATAATATTGCGCGGACGAATTTTAGAATCCTCCGGGTTTACTTCAGGAACTACCAACGGCACATCATCGTCGTAACGGAACGCGCTCGAGTTGTCGATCATTATCGCACCGTGTTTGGTAATGGTTTCAGCATATTCTTTTGAAACACCGGCTCCTGCCGAAGTTAGTGCAATATCAATATCTTTAAAATCGTCGCCGTGTTTGAGCTCTTTAACTGTAAGCTGTTTACCCTTAAATTCGTAAGTTTTACCGGCACTTCTTGCCGATCCAAATAATACCAACTCATCCATAGGGAAATCTCTTTCAGCAAGCACTTTCAGGAACTCCTGTCCAACAGCGCCGCTCACGCCAACAATTGCAACTTTCATGTTTTGTTTATTTTTTTTTAAAATTTAAAGTTTTTTTCTGTCTAAATGTGCGTCAAAGTTAGTATTTTGCTTCTAATTGTAAGTGCTATGAAACCCAATCTTCTAAAATTATTAACATACTCTTTTATCCTGTTTTTCAACCCGATAAATGCTCAGGAAATCTGGCACGAAAGTTTTTCCATTCCCAACAAAGGCGCTTGGGGAAATAGCGATGGAACGGGCATCGATTCAGACTTCTCCGGCATTACAGAATGGACACTCGATTTTAACCTGATCACGCTTGAAAACGAAGATGATTACGCCAAAACAGTTACAACTTCCGGCGGACGTTTTGAGTGCGTTGATATAAATGGAGAGGTAATTTGGCGCTCGGAAACTATCGATATTTCGGCTTATAAGAATATTTCCATCCAATTAAATGCCAACGAAACCGGCAGCAGTACCAACGAAGAACAGAAATACCTGAAAGCATATTATGTTCTCGATCAGGGTGAAGAACAAGCTTTTGAAACCAACAGCGATAATCGCGGAAACTGGGGACAGGCCGTTGCTGAACAAACCGGACTGGTTGGAAATGAATTACAAATCGTGGTTTATATGAACAATCATTATTCATCGAACAAAGTTATTTTGGATGAAGTGATTGTTTCGGGCGAGGAGAAAAATCCGGTTATTATCCAGCCCAGCGATATTGTTTTGAACGAAGTACTTTTTAATCCCGTTCCCGATGGCGACGATTATGTGGAAATTTACAATAACTCGGAAAAAGAAATCCCGCTGAATAAACTTTACCTCGCCTCGCGCGACAACGATTTGGAGCTTACCCAGGTTTATGCACTTACCAGCGAAAAGCAGAAATTACTACCCTTCGAATATCTTGCGCTTACCAAAGATACGCTTGGTGTTTTTCCGTGGTTTACAATTCCTTGTCCCGAATGTTTTCTGCAAATGGAAAAATTCCCGTCGTTTAATAACGACGAGGATTACGTGGTTCTGCTAAACTACGATATGGAAATTATCGACGAATTTTACTACTACGAAAAAATGCATTCGCCCCTATTTTACGATCGCGAGGGAATTGCACTCGAACGCATTTCCTTTACACAGCCAACAAACGACGCACAAAACTGGCATTCGGCATCCACACAATCGGGTTATGGAACGCCCGGCTATCAGAATTCACAATTGATGAATGAGGAAGCACAACAAATATCGGTAACTTTTCAGCCGGAAGCTTTTTCACCCAACAACGATGGTTATAACGACATGTACTCGATTGATCTTTCGATGGATAGCCCCGGTTATATTTGCAACATACTGGTATTCGATTCCGCGGGGCGCAGACTATGCAAATTAGCTGATAATTCGATTTTGGGAACGCACGAACAAATTTCATGGAACGGAGAGGATGAAGCAGGAAACAGGTTACCAATCGGCCCTTACATTGTAATGGTTGAAGTTTTTAATACCGACGGCACAGTAGAGCGTTTTAAGGATGGAGTGGTTTTAACCGATCGGTTTGAATAAGGGATCTGCGGTTTTCAACCGCAACTTATTATGCGGTTAAAAACCGCATGTCCCGAAGAATGACATACCTAATTTGCTTAGGTATTATATTTTTCATAACTTTAATACATGCAAAAAAACAACTTGTACAAGGGAAGTCTTTCAACTATTGTGCTTTCGCTGTTAAAGGAGCAAGGCAAAATGTATGGCTACCAGATTACCCGCGAGGTAGAAAAAATTACCAGCGGACAACTTAAAGTTACCGAAGGTGCACTCTACCCCACCCTGCACAAACTGGAAGCCAAAGGATTGTTGAGTGTTGAAATGGCCAAAGTAAACAACCGTGTACGGAAGTATTATTATATCACCGAAAAAGGGAAAAAAGAAACCGCCAACCTGTTGAATGAAATGAAAAGTTTCATCTCGAACATGGAAGTATTGATTAACCCAAAACTGGCATAAATGAACCGAACACTAACCAAAGAAGAAACCGAACATCTTTTTAAAGTTTGTGAAAATCACGATGTTCCGCAGTACGATTTACAAATTGAGCTGGTTGACCATCTGGCATCATTAGTTGAGCAACACTGGGTAGAGAAACCTGAAGATCCCTTTAAGTACGCCGTTTATAAAGCACTCCAAAAATTTGGGCCAACCGGGTTTCAACAAGTTAAACAGCAAAAACAACGGGCACTGACCCGAAAGTATAACCGTATTCTGTGGCATTATCTGCTTGAATTCTATCACTGGCCAAAAACACTGTTAACATTGGCCTTAACTTTGGCAGTAGTTTTACTGTTTAAAATTGTTCATCAACTGCATTGGCTATTTGCTATTTATATTTTGGTGTTGGTCTGTGGCAATCTTATTTATCATCTTCGGTACAAATCAATAAATGAAACAACCCCCAATTCTGAAAAATCTTTTTTATTATTGAACCAACTTAAACACATTCAATACTTTGCAATGTTTCTATGCCAATTACCTATTTGGGCAAATCTACCATTTCAAATACTTGAGAAACAAAGCATAAGCATGCCAACAAATTTTATTATTTTGTTCCCGGTCGCCTTTTTCATAGTAAGCTCAACCATAGTTCTGTTTGCTTATCTTTTTTACATCCCGCAAAAAATCAAACAACATTTCACTCAACAATTTCCCGAATTTGTAAAATAGAAGTACCATGAACCGACAAATTACACAGGAAGAATCCGAACAACTGTTCCAGTTTTGCCGCGAACAGAATATCATTCACTATGATTTACAAGTTGAACTGGTGGATCACCTGGCTTCAGCAATTGAAGAACAGTGGGAAAAATGGCCGGAACTTTCGTTCGAGTTCGCGTTAAAACGTGCTTTCAAAAAGTTTGGACACAACGGATTTCGTAGGATTTATGAAATCCGAAAAAAAGAACTAAATAAAAAATATACTCGTCTGCACTTTAAATATTTCTATAGCTTTTTTCGCTGGCCTCAAATTTTAATTACATTCATCCTCAGCTACCTGATTTTCAACACAATCATACTAACCGAAAATTTCAGAGTTGTGTATACAATTTTCTTCGCATTTACCATTCCTGCAATGGCTTATTTCTATTTATTCTGGTTTCCTAAAAAAGGAAAACTTAAGGCAAAAAATAACACTAAGTTTTTGTTGTTGGAAGTACTAAATATGCGATGCAAACAGTTTTGGATGGTGCTGTTTCTGCCCTTGAATATTTTAAATTTCTTTGTCCTCGATAAATCTTCCGAAGGCGGTTGGGAGGGGCTCTCTTTTAATGACTTTAAAATGCGTTTATTCATTTTCGGCCTATCATTTTTAATGGTATGTTTCGGAATTCTGTCATACAGTTATTCAATCTATGCCTCTCAAAAAATCAAACAACATTTTACCGAACAATTTCCCGAATTTGTAAAATAGAAGTACCATGAACCGACAAATTACACAGGAAGAATCCGAACAACTGTTCCAGTTTTGCAGAGAACATTACGTGTACCATTACGATGTACAGGTGGAGTTGGTTGATCACCTGGCATCGGCAATTGAAGAACAGTGGGAAGAGAACCCGGAACTCAGTTTTGACGAAGGCCTGAAAAACTCGTTTAAGAAATTTGGCATTCACGATTTTAGCAAAATAAAATCGCAAAAAGTAAAGGAATTGAGGCGCAAATACAACCGCTTGTTATGGCATTATTTTCTTGAATTCTACCGTTGGCCAAAAGTAATTACCACATTTGTTTGCACGCTTGGATTGTTTTTGCTGTTTCAACTCATCGAGCAATCGCGATGGATAATATTAGGTTATCTTGTTCTGCTAACGGTTGGCACGATGTTCTACTATTTTGGAATTCATATAAAGACCAGGTTGAAGATAAAGCCAGGCAAGTCATTTTTATTAGCCGACCAATATAACCGTGCTTCTCAGGCTTTTGTTTTACTAATTAATTTACCTAATTTCTGCTTTCAAACATTTAATTTACTCGATTCCCACTCTATTGAAAACAAGTGGATACTTTTAAGCATATCGTTTTTTATGGTAGCCTTAACGGTTTTGCTTTACGGACAGCTTTTCTACCTCCCTAAAAAGATAAAAGAACACTTTTTAGAACAATTTGCCGAGTTTGCCGTGTAACTTTTCTACTCAACTTATGACAAATAAATCGATGTCTCAAATCTCAAAATCTAAATACTCATTACTCTAATATGAAACGAAACTTCTTCTACTTTGCCTGGCGCGAATTTCTGCGGTCGGCATCAAAAAACAAAAACATGGCTACCAAAGGTGTGCTGATCTTTTTTGCCATCTACTTTTCGCTGGTGGCTTTTTTTATGGGCTTCCAGCTCACCGAAAATCTAAAAGATTTGGAAAACCCGGTGCAGGTTTTTAATGGTATGTTGCTGATCTATTTTGGCTACGAACTGGTTTTGCGAATTATGATCCAAAACCTGCCCACCTTTGGATTTCAGCCCTTTTTATTGTTGCCGGTAAAACGCCTGCGTATTGCCAGGTACATGCTCAACAAATCGTTGCTGCATTTTTTTAATGTTTTGCCGTTAATACTCGGGCTGCCGTTTGTTATCCGCATTGCCGCACCAACATTGGCGCCACCGGTTTTCTGGGCCTGGCTGGCTGCCCTGTTTTGTATGATTTTTATAAATCACTTTTTGGCGCTGTACATTAAATGGCGCACCAACGAATCAGACGTCCTGTTCTACAGTTTCCTGGGATTGGCTGCCGGCTTAACCGCCATCGATTATTTTAATATCGTTGACCTGACCGGTGGATTTGGAAAAATCTTCGATTTTGTTGTGGCCTATCCATATGCTGCATTAATCTTCCCTGTTGCAATTGTTGCTTTATACTTTTTAAATCAATCGTATATTAACAGCCGCTTTTACCTCGACGAACTCAGCAAAAAGAAAAAACAAGGATCTACACACGATTTCTCGTGGCTGAATAATGTTGGCGACTACGGAAAAATGCTGTCGCTGGAAGTGAAAATGATTATGCGTAACAAACGCCCGAAAAATACAGCCATGATGTCGGTGCTGTTTCTTTTTTACGGACTTCTAATCTACAAAACCAACGGCGGCGAAGAAATTCCGGAATTCATTCTCGTGTTAGGCGGTATGTTTATGACAGGTGTTTTCAGCATGATGTACGGCCAGTTTTTCCCCGCATGGCACGGAAAATATTACCCTTTGCTTATGGCACAAAACGTGCGCATGAAACAGGTGATTCAATCGGCCTTTTTTCTGATGGCAGTAACTAACGTTGTTTTTTACCTGCTTTCGTTGGGCTACATGTACATCTCGCCAAAAGTGCTGTACATTCATTTAGTGGTAATGCTTTACAACGTTGGTGTAAACTCGTGGGTGATTTTTGCACTTGGTTTAAACAGTAAAAAAGCAATCGAATTAAACCAGCGGGCAGCGTTTAACTACCAGGGCGTTGGCGCTACCCAGTGGCTGATGGCCTTCCCGGTTGTTTTTGGTCCGGTGGCACTCTACGGATTGCTTTCGTGGTTATTCGGAAATATCGCTGCTTATATCGTTTTCGGTTCGCTGGGCTTTATCGGAATCATCCTTCACCCACGTTTAATCGACTATTTCACCGGGCAATATTTGAAGCGTAAACACAAAATGATTTACAACTACAAATCAACATAAAGAAAAATTGCTCGCAGATTGCGCTGATTTTGCAAAAGCGATAAAATTTAATCCGCGAGAAAATAATCCGACTTAAAATATAAAACAAAAAATTAACCATATGCCGGAAGCTCGAATCTTCCAACTTCGTTCTTCCAGCTTCAAACTTTAAAAATTATGATACAAGTAAATAGCTTACAAAAAATATACAACGGAACAACAGTTCTGAATCTCGAAGAATTACACATTGCAAAAGGCGAAGTATTTGGCCTGGTGGGTAACAATGGTGCCGGAAAAACAACTTTCTTTTCATTGATTCTCGATCTGATTCGGGCCAATAAAGGCGAGGTAGTAATTAACGGAATTCAGGTGTCGAAAACCGAAGAATGGAAAGAACTGGTGGCGGCTTACATCGACGAAAGTTTTACGATTGGCTACCTCACGCCCGACGAGTATTTCGAATTTATTGGCGAATTACGCGGTTTGAATGCCAAAGACGTTTCCAATTTTCTGGAAGACTACACCGACTTCTTTAAAGACGAGATTTTGGGTAAAAAGAAATTCATACGCGACCTGTCGAAAGGAAACCAAAAGAAAGTGGGTGTTGTTGGCGCTCTGCTCGGAAATCCTGAAGTTATTGTTTTAGATGAACCTTTTGCCAATCTCGACCCTTCGTCGCAATACCAACTGCGAAATATTATTAAAGACATTTCGAAACAAAAGGAAAAAACACTGTTGATTTCGAGCCACGACCTCGACCATGTTGCCGATGTTTGCTCGCGCATTGTTATTCTCGACAAAGGCAAAGTGGTACGCGATGTAGAAAAAACAGATTCAACACTGGCGGATTTGGAAGAATTCTTTACCGGAGTTCGCAAAGAAGAAGCATTAGCTGAATAAAAAAATCCCCCACTCACTTTATATTATGTGCTGTGCAATAGAAGAATAGGATTAAGTTAGATTTTTCACTATTTTTATTATCCTTTTAAAACCGATTTACCACATGGAAAACCACGAACAAAATGTACAACAAGCCTATTCGAAAATGGCGCAGTTATGCAGCCGTTCGGAGCAATGCTCTGCTGATATCCGTAAGAAAATACTTACTTACGAAATTGTAGATGAAATTGTGGATGAAATCATTGAAAAACTGATTGCCGAGAAATACATCGACGACGAACGATTTGCCAGAGCATATGTGAACGACAAATTCCGTTTCAACAAATGGGGCCGTGTAAAAATGCGTTTTTACCTGCGCCAAAAAGGCCTTTCGGATGCCACCATTGAAAAAGGGCTTGAAAAGATTGATGAAGAAAAATACATAAAGGTGCTGGTGAAAATCATGAAAGACAAAGCCAAAACCATTAAAAACAAAGATCGATTTACCAAGATGGGCCAGATTATTCGTTACACGCAAGGCCGAGGTTTTGAACCGGAACTAATCCACCGGCACATGAATGAAGTGCTGGACTAAACCCGATCAACGAAACATCTTACGCATTAGATAAAAAAAATACCGGGAAAAATACCGGGAAAATTCCCGGTATTTTTTTATCCTGTTTTTCGCAATACATACTTTGCAGTATCTGCCCAACTTATTTCAACACCTTAACCGTAAAATCGGAAATAGCACCTTCAAAATCGCCAACCTTTGCCAAGGGAAAAACAAGGGTTTGAATCTTTGCCATTTTGCTTTTTCCCGACTGGTTATACTCAATAAATTCATTTTCCAGCGCATCAACCAATTGACCGTTTACAAACAATTTGGTTCCGGTGTTGGTTCCCTCGATAGCCAACACCACCGGATAATCGTTTGGCACCACATAATCGAACTCGCTCCAGTAGCCCTCGCGCTCGTAAGCCAGTTTCCCGGTTTTGGGGTGGCGAAGGTAAACAGTGGCATTGGGCGATTCAAATAAAACCGTACTGTTGATATTGTTTTTTGCGCGAATGGTAAACTCCACACGGTAATTATAACCAATTTCAGGAATAGGCAGTGTATCACCGGCTGCCAAATTTTCCCGCTCAAGCACCACCCCATTTTCATCAGCTTTGTAAGTGGCATTAATATTTAAGCCAGGCGCTTCGCTAATCGCTAGGCGTTGTTTGTTGAATTCATCAAATGGAAGCGAAGTATTTTTACCTGTCCACATTTTTACTGCCAACGTTTGCATGGCCGGGAATACGCGATGATGAACATCTTTTTCGGTGATTCCATTTCCACAATGGTCGTTCCAAACCGCAAATTTTCCACCTTTTATCTGCGGATGGTTTTCCTCGAAAACCTGATTTCCAATAGTAGCCGGCGTCCAGTTTTTGTACAGGTGGGCAATGTTTAAATAATCGTAATAATAACCGGCTGCAGGCACAATATAAACCAGCCCGTCGGGAATACTTACCATATCGTAGCCCAGGTCAATCATTGCTTTCGGATCGGCATAACCGTTGTACCAGCAATCCAAAAGAACGTCTTCAACCTTCACCGGAGTTTCGCCTTGCGCATGTGTCAGCGATCCCCAAACACCGGCCTTTTTGCCGTACTTTTCCACTTCTTTAATGTAGTGATCCTGGAAATAACGGAATTTCTCCACTACTTTTTTGTCCTTGTTCGAATACTCGTCGGTACCAATATGCACATATTCTCCCCTGAAAACAGGCTCTTTTCCGTCGAGGTATTCTTTAAAAAGTTTGTCGAAAAACTCATAGGTTTTCGGGTTAAACAAATCCAGGTGATCCATGCCATACTCTTCGCTTCCCAGCTCGGGCATATATTGCGTAAAAGCCAAAGTATGCGCCGGAATATCAATCTCCGGAACGATAGTTATGCCGTTTTCTTCGGCCAGTATCTGCAGGTCGATAAATTCCTGTTTGGTATAATACCCGTCTTTAGCTGCCAGCCCGGGATACGTATCGCTTTCTAACCTGAAAGCGGCGTAAGTTTCATCCCAGTCGTTTCCAAAATACTGACGGAAACCGTTGTCGCTTAAATGAATATGAAATGTATTCATTTTATAATACGACATAAAATGCACATAGTCGCGCAAAAAATCGATGGTAAAAAACTTTCGGCCCACATCGAGCATAAAACCACGCAGCGGGTATTCGGGATAATCCACAATCTTTCCTTTGGGCAAACTTTTGCCCTCAGTTGCTTCCAGCATTTGCAAAATGGTTTTGGTTGCCCACAAAGCACCAATCGGCTCGTTAGCGCTAATCACCACCTGCTCGCCAATTTCAATTTCGTAACCTTCCTTATTATCCACCGCAATCGGTGCCATTTTCACTACAAAATTCGCTTTACCCGTTGTCGTTTCAGCCTGAACGCCAAACATGGTTTTCAGGTCGGCGGAAAACTGGCTCACCACTGAACGCATTTTTTTATCGTCAGACTTCGTGCTTTCGTAAGCAATCGTCAGCGTATTATCGAGGCTTAAATCACCCTCTGCTCCTGTCCAGCTTTGTAATTCAGGAATTACAAAAGGTTTCTTTTCCGAAGAAGCGAACGACACCACAACGAAAAACAAAAAGCTAAATGCCAGAAAAATATTCTTCATAATAATTAATTGTTTGTAATTTTTTTAAGAACTATGCCGCAAGTATATCTATTTTTTACAAAAGATAAAAATGTAGTCTTTTTAATCGTATCCTTCAGGCAAAATAATCGGCCATTCACCAACACCCCGGCAATCTTCATCAGCAAAAGTTTTTTGATTTTGAAAAGTGTGTGCCAGAACATTGAAAGCACTTTACGTTTCATTTTTCCTGCTACCTTTGCAAACAATCAAAAATAAAACGAAAACATGATTTTAAAGGAACAGGTAAAAGACCTTGTTGAGCGCCGGGACGCGCTGAGGAGGCATCTTTGACTACGATGCTAAATTAATTGAACAGGAAGAAGAAGAATTAAAAACCCAGGATCCCGAATTCTGGAACAATCCCAAAGAAGCCGAAGCCCAAATGAAAAAAATCCGCACCATAAAAGTGTGGACCGACGGCTTTAAAAAAGTACACGAAGCCACCGAAGATTTCCTTGTGCTTTACGAATTTTTTGAGTTGGAAGAGGCCAGCGAAGAAGAAGTTGATGCGACCTATTCAGAAACGCTAACGCTGATTGAGGAGCTGGAAACTCAGAACATGCTTCGTAACGAGGAAGACCGTTTGGGAGCTGTACTGCGCATAAATGCCGGCGCCGGTGGTACCGAAAGTAACGACTGGGCCGATATGCTTTTCAGAATGTACACCCGCTGGATTGAAAAGCAGGGCTACAAAATGAAAATTGCCGATATGCAGGCCGGCGACGAAGTGGGAGTAAAAAGCTGTACCATCGAAATTGAAGGCGAATTTGCTTACGGTTATCTGAAAAGTGAAAACGGCGTGCACCGCCTGGTTCGTCTGTCGCCCTTTAATGCGCAAAACAAACGAATGACCTCGTTTACTTCGGTATATGTAGCACCGCTGGTTGACGACACCATCGAAATTGAGATCAATCCCGCAGATATTACATGGGATACTTTCCGTAGCGGAGGTGCAGGCGGCCAAAACGTAAACAAAGTGGAAACTGGCGTTCGACTGCGCCATGCCCCTACCGGAATTACCATTGAAAATACCGAAAGCCGTTCGCAATTGGGCAACAAAGAAAATGCTTTGAGGCTTTTAAAATCGCAGCTTTACGAAATGGAACTGCGCAAGCGCCACGAAAAAACTGCGGAAATCGAATCGGCGAAAAAGAAGATTGAATGGGGCTCACAAATCCGTTCGTACGTGCTGCAACCCTACAAAATGGTTAAAGATTTACGCACCAATTTTGAATCGGGCAACGTAAACGCGGTGCTCGATGGCGAACTGGATGGATTTATAAAAGCTTACCTCATGGAATTTGGCGGGCAATAATCCCCGAAACCCCGCCCAATTCTTGCTTTTTTCCCCGGCTTTTTACATCTTGTAAAAGTCATCTCGTAATTTAATAACCGTTCAATTCTTCATTCAAAATGTACTCAAAAGAAAAATTCATAAACCGCGAAATAAGTTGGTTATCGTTTAACGAACGAGTGCTTCAGGAAGCTCAGGATCCGGAAACGCCACTTTTCGAACGAATTCGTTTTATCGGAATCTTCTCGAACAACCTCGATGAATTTTTCAGGGTGCGCGTGGCCGCAGTGCGCAGAATGGTCGACCTGGGAAGAGATGAAGAAAACCTCCTGGGCGATATGACTCCGGATGAATTACACACCAAAATTCAGGAAATTGTAATTCAGCAGCAAAATAAGGTACAGGAGATTTATGCCAACATTCTTGACGAACTTGAAGCGAATAACATTTCGATTATTAATGAAAAAGATCTGACGGAAAAACAAGGCAAATTTGTGCGCAATTATTTTTACGAAAAAGTGCTGCCCAACCTCGTGCCCATTATGCTGAGCAAAAAAAATAAGTTCCCTTATTTACGCGACCGCTCGGTTTACCTGGCCGTTAAGCTTTGGAAAAAAGAAGACCCTGAAGATTTGGCTTACTCACTCATCAGGATTCCGGGCCGATCGGTACCGCGATTTTTGGTACTTCCGGAGGAAAACGGCAAACAGTTCGTACTTTTTCTCGACGACATTATTCGTTTCTGCATGGCCGATATCTTCTTTTATTTTGATTACGACATGTATGGGGCTTACACCATAAAAATTACCCGCGATGCCGAACTCGACCTCGACGATGACATCTCGAAAAGTTTTGTGGAAAAAATGAGCCAAAGCCTGAAAAAGCGTAAAAAAGGAAAACCGGTTCGTTTAATTTATGATCGTGAAATGCCTGAGGATTTGCTAAAGTTTCTGCTGAAAAAAATGAAACTGACCGAAGGCAGCGATGCCAGTCCGGGTGGCCGGTACCACAACCACAAAGACTTTATGAATTTCCCTGAGATTGGGAAAAAGAAACATTACTATACCAAGTTGCCGCCTTTCCGGCATAAGGATTTGCCGCCCTTTACCAGTATCATGAAAATGATGCGCGAAAAGGACATCATGTTGCATTACCCGTATCAAACGTTTAATCACTTTATCGACTTTTTACGCGAAGCAGCCATCGATCCGCAGGTAAAGGAAATTGGCCTGACAATTTACCGTGTGGCCCCGGCATCGAAAGTGGTGAATGCACTTTTAAACGCAGTTAGAAACGGCAAAAAGGTAACCGTAATTATCGAGCTTCAGGCACGTTTCGACGAAGAAGCCAACATTTTCTGGTCGAACAAATTACAGGAAGAAGGCGCTACCGTAATTAACGGAATACCGGGAATGAAAATTCACAGCAAACTGGCCTGGGTACACCGCGAGGAAGAGGATATGATGCGCAATTATGCCTACATCGGAACAGGAAATTTCCATGAGGGAACAGCCCGCGTTTATGCCGACGATGGTTTGCTGACTACCGATCCACGACTGGCAAACGAAGTGGAAAAACTGTTCGATTTCTTTAAGCAGAATTTCCTTCGCCACGACTACAAACACCTGATTGTGAGCCCATTTACCATGCGACAAACATGGGAAGAGAACATTGAGAACGAGATTGCCCTGGCCAAACAGGGAAAACCGGCCTGGATGACCCTGAAAATGAACAGCCTCATCGATCCGAAAATGATGAGAAAGGTGTACAAAGCTGCGCAGGCCGGAGTTAAAGTGAAGCTTATTGTTCGCGGAATTTTCGGACTGCAGGTTGGACTAAACGGATTTAGCGAAAATATTACCGCAATAAGTATTGTAGATAAATATTTGGAACATTCGCGCATCTTCCTGTTTGGGGCGGGTGGCGAAGAGAAAATGTACATTTCGTCGGCCGATTGGATGCCCCGGAATTTAAACCGTCGTATTGAAGTGGCCTGCCCTATTTACGACGAAAACATTAAATCGGAGCTGAAAAAAATGCTGGAAATTCAACTCCAGGATAATTCAAAAGCCCGGATTCTCGATCCGGAATTATCGAACAAGTACACGAAAAATAATACCGACCAAAAATACCGGGCGCAGGAAGACTATTACAACTACATAAAATCGATCACGAATTAAAAAACGTTGAACCATTTCCTGTTTTTTGTGTCGTACCACTAAAAAGAATTAAAATGAAGATATATCACAATCCGCGCTGCTCGAAAAGCCGAAAAGGCCTGCAGTATCTTGAAGACAAAGGCTGCAAACTTGAAATTATAAAATACCTCGATCAGGGTTTAACCGAAAAAGAACTCTCGGAGCTAATTGCCAAAACCGGCAAAAAACCTTTTGATTTTGTGCGCCAACACGAACAAGATTATAAAGAGCACTACAAAGGAAAAGTTTTGAGCGACGAAGAATGGATAAAAGTACTGGTTGAAAATCCGAAATTGCTGCACCGCCCTATCGTGGTGAACGGCGATAAAGCTGTTCTGGGAAATCCTCCTGAAAACATTGACGGGATTCTGTAAAAAACAATGTCGATAGCTACGCGCTAAGCGGTTCTAACCGCTAAGCGCATTGCGCCACAAAAAAGAGGCTGCTCAATTTCGGACAGCCTCTTTTTTATGTTTTTGAAACCGGATTTTTACAATCCTAACTTTTCTTTTACCAATCCGGGAATCTCGCGTGGTTCTTTTGCCACCGGAACATCAGCAGCTTTAAAAGCTTTAATCTTTTCTTCTGCAGTTCCCGATCCACTTGAAATAATAGCACCGGCGTGTCCCATCCGTTTTCCCGGAGGCGCCGATTGTCCGGCAATAAATGCAACCACCGGCTTGGTCATTTTCTCTTTAATAAAACGGGCAGCCTGCTCTTCGGCATCGCCGCCAATTTCGCCAATTAATACTACGGCTTCGGTTGCCGGATCGTTTTCGTACATCTCCAGCAAATCAATGAAATACAAACCTGAAACGGCATCGCCACCAATTCCTACGCAAGTTGTTTGGCCCAGTCCGCTTTCAGTTAGCATATTCACTACTTCGTAGGTTAATGTTCCTGAACGCGAAATCAATCCAACATTTCCTTTTTTGAATATCATTGCCGGAAGGATTCCGATCAAACACTCGTCGGGAGTTATTAATCCCGGACAGTTGGCACCAATCAGTTTTGTTCCGTGTTTCTTTAAAACCGGAGTTACTTTTATCATGTCCTGAACCGGAACATGTTCGGTAATACAAACCACCAATTCAATACCTGCATAACTGGCCTCCATAATGGCATCGGCAGCAAATGCCGCCGGCACAAATATTACCGATGCATTGGCACCGGTTGCTTTAACAGCATCTTCAACACTGTTAAAAACCGGCACACCTTCTACTTCCTGACCAGCTTTACCGGGCGAAGTTCCACCAACAACATTGGTTCCGTAGGCTTTCATTTTTGAGGTATGAAAAGCTCCGTCGCGACCGGTAATTCCCTGTACTATTACTTTTGTATATTTATTTATAAGTATGCTCATTACTTTTTCACTTTTTACTTTAAACTTTTGCCTTACTTTTTACTTAACTCAATTGCTGTTTGAGCCGCTTCGCGCATGGTTTCAACAACCGGCAATCCGGTTTGCTTAATAATTTCCAAACCTTCTTTGGCGTTGGTTCCCGACAAACGAATTACAATAGGCACATCGGTTTTTATCTGATCGAGAGCGATTACCAAACCACGGGCTACATCGTCGCAACGCGTAATACCACCAAAAATGTTAATCATAACCGATTTCACGTTCTGGTCGCTCAGCAAAATATTCATGGCATCAACCACTTTTTGCGGATTCGAAGAGCCACCAATATCCAGGAAATTGGCAGGTTCGCCACCATATAATTTAATCATATCCATGGTAGCCATTGCCAGTCCGGCACCGTTTACCATACAACCGATATTTCCATCCAATTTAATGTATGAAAGCCCTTTTGCATTGGCTTCAATTTCTTTCAGCTCATCTTTATCGGCTTCGCGCATGCTCAAGATTTCTTTCTGACGATACAAGGCATTGTCATCAAAATTCATTTTCCCGTCGATGGCCAGAACCTGCTTATCGGGTGTAAGAACCAGCGGATTGATCTCGGCCAGCGACGAGTCGGTATCAACATAAAGCTGGTATAGTTTCACCAGAATATTGGCACACTGCCTGATTTCTTTTGGGTCGGCAAACAGTTGAATGGCAATTTTACGTGCCTGCCACGGCATTAATCCAATCGCAGGATCGATAGACATTTTAATGATTTTCTCGGGCGATACTTTTGCCACTTCTTCAATTTCAACGCCACCTTCGGCACTGGCCATCAATGTTACTGACTTGGTGTTTCTGTCATTGATCAGACCAACGTAAAACTCCTTTTCAATGTCAACAGCATCGGCAACCAATACTTTTTCAACGCATATACCTTTAATGTCCATGCCAAGAATTTGCCCGGCTTTTTCCACGGCCTCGGCTTTTGTGTTCGCCAATTTAACGCCACCGGCTTTTCCACGTCCGCCAACATGTACCTGCGCTTTTACAACTCGCAGCTTGTCTTTGTCCGATACATTTTGTTTTACTTCATCAACCGTGTGGCATACAACTCCTTCCGGCACAGGAATCCCGTACTTCCTGAATAAATTTCGGGCTTGATATTCGTGAATTTTCATACGATTAAATATTTACTTTAAAGGCATCGTGTGGATATCGCATTTTTCATGTAATCCTTTCATTTGATGCGAATCCATTTATATGCTCATTTTATATTAGTTGTTTGTCGTTGAAAGTCAAATACCACCGGGCCAGAAACATAAACAAGGTTTAAACACCAATTCCTGTGCTAATTGACTTTCAGTTTTAAAAATTAATGTTAAATGTAACGATTATTTAACCGTTAAACCCTTCATTTTGTTTTGAAATTTTATGACTTACAACACATTTTTTCTGTAACCAAAATCACTTGATTGTAAAATTCTGCTAAAACAGAAATACCGTACTGAGCCACTTCTTTTTTTTGAGTAGATTTGCAGCACTTAAACAGATTATAATGAAGGAAGCGATCAGACAAGTTATTGAACACGAAGCAAAGGCCATTCAGGCTATTCCGGTAGAAGACGGAATACTTGATGCTATTGAATTGATACACCGACAGGTACACGAAAAAAACGGGAAACTGGTGACCAGCGGAATGGGAAAAGCCGGGCAAATTGCAGCCAATATTGCAACCACTTTTAGCTCTACCGGAACGCCGGCGGTTTTTCTTCACCCCAGTGAATCGCAACACGGCGACCTGGGCGTGCTGCAACAAAACGATGTTTTACTGGTGATCTCCAACTCGGGAAAAACACGCGAAATTATTGAGCTGATTGAGCTGGCAGAAAATTTATATGCCGGAATTCCGCTGATTGTTATTTCGAGTAACCCGGAAGGCGTGCTGGCAAAAGCAGCTGATGCTTTTATTTACACCGGAAACCCAAAGGAGGTTTGCCCGCTGGGACTTTCTCCAACAACATCAACCACCGTTATGACTGTAATTGGCGACGCTCTGGTAGTGTCGATGATGAACAAAATTGGTTTTTCAAACGAAGATTATGCCAAACGTCACCACGGCGGGTATCTCGGAAGCAAATCGCGCTTACAGGCCAAAAGTGAGAAGAAAGATTGACTGACGATTGATGTAGATTGATAGAAGATTGATGTAGATTGATAACCCGATATTGAAGATGAGAATTACCAAAGAAAATACAGTTGGATTAATTATCGATATTCAGGAGCGACTGATTGTTGCCATGAACGATAATGAAACACTCCTGAAAAATTGCGAAACACTAACTCAGGGCTTAAAAGAGCTGGAAGTACCGATGTTGGTATCGCAACAATACACCAAAGGATTAGGCGAAACAATGCCCGAAATTCAGGCTGCTTTTGATGAATTCAGCTACTTTGAAAAGAAAGACTTCAGCTGTTATGATGTGCCTGAAATTACCGAAAAATTAAAGGAACTGAATGCGAAAAACATCATCATCTGCGGCATTGAATCGCACGTGTGTGTATTGCAAACTGCTGTTGATTTAAAAGCCGCCGGTTTGAACCCGATCGTAGTTATGGATTGTGTATCATCGCGCACTGCGGCTAATATTGAATTGGCAAAAGAGCGTTTCCGTTTCGAAGGAATTATGATGAGCTCGTACGAATCGATACTGTTTGAATTAACCCGCTCGGCCGGCGATCCTTCGTTCCGTGCCATTTCAAAACTCGTAAAATAAAAAACACCATAGTCATCGCCTGCACCATCGTCGGGCGATGACAAATAACAAAACAATATGCTCGAAATTTGCGCCATCGCTTCAGGAAGTAACGGAAACTGCTATTACATTGGCAACGAAAATTCGGCGATTTTGGTCGATGCCGGAATTTCTACCAAGCAAATTCTGAAACGTATGGACGAACGCGGTTTGGATTCGGGCAAACTACGGGCACTTTTTATTACGCACGAGCACAGCGACCACATGCGCGGAGCACGGGTTATGGGAAAACGCCTTCAGATTCCGGTGTACATGACCGCCAAAACCTACGATGGCTCGTATAAAAACCTACGGCCCGACTTCCCGAAGTTTTTTACCTGCGATGAAACCATTGCAATCGACGACTTTACCGTTCATCCCGTACAGAAACTTCACGATGCTGCCGATCCGTGTTCATTCAGAATTAGCTACAACGACCTGAGCATCGGGGTTTTTACCGACATTGGCGAAGCCTGCGACAATGTAAAAGCGCATGTAGCAAAATGCCATGCTTTGTTCCTGGAATCGAACTACGACGACAAAATGCTTTGGGAAGGCCGCTATCCACAGTTTCTGAAAGAAAGAGTTGCCTCGAATGTCGGTCACCTGTCGAACGACCAGACTTTTGAATTACTGGATAAACACACCAACGGCGATTTGAGATGCGTATTTCTGAGCCACATTTCGAAAGACAATAACACCCACGAAAAAGCTTTGGAAACAATGCAACCGCTTACCGGTAGATTCGAAATTACTATTGCATCGCGCTTTGAGGCTTCGGAAGTTTACCAACTTTCGCATGAGGCAGGCCATAAAAAACAAATCCCGAACAATACCCAAAATTTAAAACTGCAGTTTCCCGGGTTTTAACCAGCCGCGAAAGCTGTTTGGGATCTTATTCGAGATTCGTCGCTATCCGGAATTTCTTCCGTTATAATCCATTCAATAAATTATCACTTAAAGCCTGAAGTGTTTCCTTTTTGCGCTCCGTTGGCACCAAAATCGAGATATTGTGGCGGCTTCCGCCGTACGAAATCATACGAATTGGGATTCCATCCAACGCATTAAACACCTTCGATGCAAAACCTTTTTCCTCCTGAATAATATCGCCAACAATACAAACAATGGTCATATCCTGATCGAGACTAATACTTCCATAATTATCCAGTTCCCCTTTTATTGAGGCAAGATTTCGGGTATCGTCAATTGTTAATGACACGGCCACCTCCGAAGTTGAAATCATGTCGATAGGCGTACGAAAATCGGCAAATACTTTAAAAACCTTGGCCAGGAAACCATAGGCATTCAACATCCTTCCCGAACGAATTTTAATAGCCGTAACACCATCTTTTGCGGCAACAGCTTTTATTCCTCGCCCATCCGACTCGGCAGTAATAAGTGTACCGTTATCAGTAGGGTTCATGGTATTTTTCAGGCGAACCGGAATATTCTGAACACGTGCCGGCAAAACCGTTTGCGGATGCAGAATTTTTGCGCCGAAAAAAGCCAGCTCAGCCGCTTCGTTATACGACAGCTGATCGATTTTTCTGGTATTCTCTACAAAGCGCGGATCATTGTTATGAAAGCCATCGATATCCGTCCAAATCTGAATTTCATCGGCATCAATGGCAGCGCCAATCAACGATGCAGTGTAATCACTACCACCACGTTGCAGGTTGTTAATTTCGCCATTGGCATCTTTACAAATAAAACCCTGGGTAATATAATATTTCGCCTCGCCAACCTCTTTCAAAACCGGCTTAATATGCTCGCGAATGTAATTCAGGTCGGCAGCTTTGTCCTCATCAATCTTCATAAAATCGAGGGCCGGTAACAATTTTGTGTCGTGGCCGTTTTCGTTCATCAGCAGGGTTACCAGGTTGGTAGAAATAATTTCGCCCTGCGCCAGAATTGTATTTTCGCCAACTTCGTTAAAAGTACCCGATGTAAATGATTTTATGGTTTGAAAGACCTCTTTAATAAGCCGTAATCCCTTCTTCTTGTTTTCTTCGGAAGTAAAAAGTTCAGCAACTACTTTTTTATAATTCTCCTCCAGATTACCAATAAAAATACTCGCGGTATCCTTATTCTTCTTCTTAAGGTAATTTGAAATTTCCACCAACGAATTGGTCGTTCCCGACATGGCTGATAACACCACAATCTTTTGCTCTCCATCGGTTACCAAATCCATAACAGCCCTCATATTAGCGGGCGAGCCAACCGATGTACCTCCGAATTTTAAAACTTTCATTTCTTTAGTCTTATATATTAGCTGCGCAAAGATGAAAAATTTTGAATGAATTCAAAAAACAACGTATAAATATGCATCATTTTTGAATATTTATTAACTCTTGAGGTTTTCAATGAAAAATTCAACCACATCGTTACCCGAAGGATCTGAAATTCCGATGGCCGGAGCGAAAACAATTGCCCCGGCACCTACTTCGTCGGCGCGGTCTTTAAGCGCTTTGGCATGCAGCGGATGATGATGCAATTCGTCTTCGTTGGTCGGCATGCCCCCTTCGTAATGATTGAACACAAAAAATGGCACCGCATCTTTTGTCATTTTTGCAAGAAAATCGAGTTCCGATCGAATTTCATTTTGGGCGAACAAATCAACACCCTCAGCCGATTTCAGACCAAAAACACGGGCAATGGTCAATAGATCCTCGGGATTTTGATAAGGAGGAATGCCAATCAGTTCGGGCCAGCGCAGAATATCGTAAGTGGATTGCGTGGAAAAAGCTGCTGCACAAGATATTTTTGTCGATTCCCGCAACACCGGATCGTTATTTTCTTTATCAGCCATATCATCGGAAAAAGCCAGCCACAAGGAAGTTCCGGCACCTGCGGAGCCACCACTGCAGGCAATTCGTTTTTTATCGATATTATATTTTTCGGCGTTGGCCCGAATGTATTGCAGGCAACGCTTTGAGTCGTTCAAGCTGGCCAGAATACCGTATGGAGCCTCGCTCATAAAACGGTAATTAATGCTGGCTATTGAAATACCGGCATTGAGCAAACGCACCCAGTCTTCCGAATCGTAGTAGCGGCTTTTGTCGCCACCAATAAAGCCACCGCCATGTATGTAAATTACAAGCGGCGTGGGTTGATCTGAATCGGCCAGCCAAATATCGAAAGTATTTCGTTCGTGTGTGCCGTAGTGTTCGTTGGCAAAGGTAGCAGGCACGCCGGCAGCATTTATAGCTTTTGGTAAATCTATATTTTCAATCATTTTTTGTTTTGTTTTTTGAAAGATCCCGTAAAAATACGAATGGCAATATTCGCTTAGTACATTCGCAGCGGTTGCCCGATTTGCAATACGGCATTTTCGGCAATATTGTTCAGGCGGCACAACTCGGTAATCGAGGTTTTAAACTTTCGCGAGATCACCCAAAGCGAATCGCCTGAGCGCACCTTGTAATATTCGGGCACTGCAACATTGGTAGAATAGCCTTTTGGTTTTAGCTTTTTATGCAGCGCCATTAAACTTTCGGTATTAAAGGCATCGTCGCGTATTTTTTCTTCTTTAAAATCAAACACCAGTTCGGGATCAAAAGGCTTTCCGTTTTCGCGCATTTCGAAATGCAAATGCACACCCCGTGCACGCCCTGTACTTCCGGCCAAACCTATCGGCTCCCCTTTTTCCACGGTATCGCCTTTTTCCTTCAGAAATTTGGTGAGATGAGCGTAATACGTTTCAATATTATTCCGATGTTGAATAACCACCAACCGACCAAAACCATGGCCCCAGTTGGCGCGGGCAATAACTCCGCTTTGTGTGGCCACCACCGTGTCGCCTTTATACATTTTTATGTCGGTGCCATAGTGCATGCGCCCCGAACGCGGTCCAAAACGACTGATGATATACCCATCGTTTCCGGGAACAAGAAACTGCTCCAGGTAGCCCTTTTGTGCCGACCGGGGAAAGCTATCCAGTGCAGCTGTGAACCCTTCAATATTTATGGTTTGTTCAATATTTGGCACATCCAACGCGGTAACCATTTTACTTTGCCCGAAAGCCACAGACACTGCCAAAAGCAGCAAACAAAAAATCCCCACTCGTTTAACTATCATGCTACAAAAAAAGTCAAAAGTTTCTGGAATCGGAAACGACAAAGCAGGAAGAATATTTCCTTGCCAAAAAATTTCATGTGTTTAAAATTGCAAGTGCACAGGCAACAGGTAAAATTCGCACTGCTTTCCAATCGATTCCCGATAAATAAATTTTGTACTTGTGCTCATTTCATGTTAACAAATATATTGAAGCGCCTGAAAAAAAGTGCCTCCGGAAAAATCATAGCTATCTTTGCAGTACTTACTAAAACAGAACTGATCGCCTGTACTATATTTCAACAAAAAAATAAAAATAAAAATGATTTATCTGGCAGACACCGCCGACATTCAGGCACTAAAAGATTTATACGATTTTTTCCCGTTAACAGGGGTAACTACAAATCCTACCATCTTAAAACAATCGGGGTTAAAGCTTTCGGAAGCCATTCAGAATATTATCGATATTGTGGGCCGGGGAAGTGTTCACGTTCAGGTGATGAGCAACAAAGCCGAAGAAATGGTTAAGGAGGCGAAAACCTACAAAAGCTACTTTAATCTGGGCGATAATTTTTACGCTAAAATTCCGATATCGATAGAAGGTTACAAAGCCATGCGCATACTAAAAGATGCAGGTGTTAATGTAACGGCAACGGCTATTTTCACGCAGCAACAGGCCTTGGTGGCATCGCGTGCCGGAGCCGATTTTGTTGCACCTTACGTTAGCCGGTTAGATAATATTTCGTCGCATGGAATTGAAGTTGTTGGCGACATTGTTAAAAATACCAAAGAATTTAAACTTGACACCAAGGTACTGGCAGCCAGTTTTAAAACTGTTGACCAGATTCACCGGGTAAGTATGGCCGGAGCACAGTCGGCTACAATTAACCCCGAGTTGCTTTTCCAACTGATAAAGCACCCAATGACCGACATCAGCATTGCACAGTTTGAAAAAGACGGCGAAGGTTTATACAATATCTTTTAACGAAGATTGAATTAACGGCTAAGTCCTGAAAGGAATTCATACTTATTTGCCGTAATAAGGTGTGGATTGCTTTTGGGATAGAACCAGCCGGCTTGTTTAAAACACCCTCATTTCGTTAAAAAGCACAAGCGGCTAAACGATGGATTGCGGTTTTGTTGATTCATGCAAAGGCAAGGAAAATACAAATTCGCTTCCTTTTCCAACCTGGCTTTTAACACTTATTTTGCCGCCATGTTTTTCAACAAATTCTTTACATAATACCAACCCCAGTCCGGTACCTTTTTCACCATTTGTTCCGCGGACAACTTCAGTACTTTCAATACTAAAAATACTTTGCAGTTTATCGGCGGCTATTCCGATACCATTGTCGGCGATTTTCACTTCACACCAGCTGTTTTGTTTTGATACGGAAACCGCGATTTCGCCATCGTTATGTGTAAACTTTACGGCATTGGCAAGCAGGTTACGCATAATCGTGGAAAACATATTCACATCCACATTGGCAACCAGCTCTTCTTTTGCAAAAACCTCAATCAATATATTCTTTTTTAAAGCAGCCTCTTCATGAAAACGCAATATCTCCCTGATTTTTTCGGTAACTTTTACGCGTTCAGGATTAAAAGCAATGGCATTTCGCTGCAAGCGTGCCCAGGTTAATAAGTTTCCCAACAAGTCGTTCGCCTGTATCGACGATTTGTAAATATTTGATATGTGTCTTTCCTGATTGGCTGCATCCATGTTTTTGAAACTCATCAGCAGATTTTCGGAGAAACCAATAATGATATTAAAATGATTACGCAAATCGTGCCCGATTATGGAGAAAAATTTGTCTTTTGTGCGGTTTAACTCGTTTAATTCTTTGTTTTTAACCGTAATTACTTCATTCTGCTCTTTAATTTGAATAGTACGTTCCAGCACTTTTTTCTCCAACTTAACTTTTTCGAGCAGAAGTCGCCGTTCGCGCAATTTTATATACGCCCAAATACCCAAAACAATCCATACAAAATAGGCCATGTAAGCCACTTTACTGCGCCACCACGGAGGCAATACAACGATTTGCAAACTCACCCCTTCCTGATTCCAAACACCATCGTTATTTGATCCCTTAACCGAGAAAGTATATTCACCGGCCGGCAAAGCAAAAAACGGGACAAACTTGCGGTTGGCAATTTCATTCCATTCGCTTGAAATGCCTTCCATTTTATAGGCATAACTGTTTTTGTTTGCGTTGGTAAACTCAAGGGCGGCAAATTCGATGGTAAACGATTGCACATCGTGCTTTAAAACCACTTTCGAATCAGGGGTAATATTAATTTCGTGTTGCTGATTGTTACGGGTGATGGTAAAAGCCGTGAACACAATATCGGGCACATAAGGATTTCCTTTCAACGAGTCGGGATAAAAAGTATTGAAGCCATTCATTCCGCCAAACAGCAGTTCGCCATCATCAGCACAGTAGGCTGCGCGCAGGTTAAATTCAGAACTTTGCAATCCGTCTTCGGGAGTAAAAACCTGAATCTCATTTTTATCCAAATTGTACCGGCACAAACCATTACCGGTGGCAAACCATAAATCGTGATTTTTGTCTTCAACAATTTCGTAAATGTAATTACTGGGCAAACCGTCATTCTCATCCAGATAGCTAAACTGCTGCGTGTTTTTATCAAAAATATTGAGTGCCGCATTGGTACCAATCCATATCCTTTGGCGCTTGTCTTCGCACAACGAAATAACAAAATCGCTGCTCAGTTGACCTTCTGCTTTGTTATAATGAATTAGTTTATCGGTTGCCGGATTATACACATCCAGCCCACCGATGGTCGCCATCCATATCAATCCGTCGGAATCTTCCAAAAGAGTATAAACGAGGTTTGAACTAATTTTTCGGGAACCGTTTTCCTGCTGACCAAACCTTATCGTTTCGTGCGAGTTTTTATTTACCAGGTAAACTCCAACTGAAGTTCCGATCCAGTATCGATCGTTTTTATCCTGAATAATGTGATAAATTCGTGAATTCGCCAATGCCGGCCAATCGGGGCGGTCAAAATATTGCCGCCAATCTTCAAAAAGCCTTTTCTGTTTATCCCAAATGAAAATTCCATCGCGGGTACCTAACCAAATATTGCTTTCATTGTCTTTAAAAATCACATGCACAAAATCGTTGGGCAGAAATTGATTTCCACTGTGTTGCGATGAAAAATGTTCTACCTCATTGTTTTCCTGATCAACAATATTTAGCCCCTGCCCCCAGTTCCCGATCCACAGTTTGCCATCGTCGTTTTTTAGCATTCCGGCAATTACATTTCCCAGCAAATCGATTGATGTAGGCGAGTTACTACGGCGGAAAAGCCGGAACTTATCCATTTTTAAATCGGTTTTGCTGATACCGGCCAGCGTGCCTGCCCACAGGTTTTCCGATTTATCGATCAACAAACTCTGAACAATATTATGCGCCAGCCCGCTGTTTTCCGATGTTAAATTTTCGATCGAGTATTTTCCGGCCTCCTCTGTCAGAAAGTAAATTCCGTTTCCTTCGGTTCCCACTATCAGTTGCCCCGAATTTGTTTCTACGATGCTGCGAACGCAGTTGCTAAAAGTAAATTCTTCGCCCGATGCAAGTGCAAAAACCCGCTCTTCAAAACCTTTCCTTTCTCGGTTAAAAAGATACAAGCCTTCTGTTGTTCCGGCCCATATCCGGGATTTTGCATCCTGAAATAATTCGGTAACATTTGCTTGTTGCAATGTATCGCCGCTGCCGGATAAAAACGGATAGCAAGTAAATTCTTCATCTGCGAATGAAAAGACTGCAATACCTTCCGAGCATCCTGTCCAAACTGTGCCATCGCGATCTTCCAACACCGGAAGTTTTACATCTTTTATGGCAGGATCGAACGGAATATCGCTTTGAAAATGTGAAAATTGTAATGCTTCGGGCTTAAAAACAGAAATTACCGGCGGCGTGTGCACAAGTAATCGCCCGTTGCTTAAAAGCTGGTTATTATAACTGTGCGTGCTCACCTCGGGATTGTAACCGGTGCGATAATTTATCCGTTGAAAACAATCTTTTTCGCGGAGGTATTTGTTCAATCCTCCTTTAGTGCCGATCCACAAATTTCCCTGTCGGTCTTCCGAAAGGGCATAAATCCAGTTATTGGAAATGGAAAGTGAATCGTTCGGCAGGTAGCGATAAACCCTGAAATTTTCGCCATCGAAGCGGTTCAATCCGTTTTGGGTACCCACCCAGATAAAACCCTGCGAATCCTGAAACAGACAATTCACAACACTTTGCGACAGCCCTTCATTGATTGAATAATTGGAAAAAGTAAGTTCGCGGGGGAAAGCAAATATCTGCAGCGCAAAGTTAAGAATCAGAAAACAGCACAATGGTTTCATGGTAAAAAAAGGTATTAGTTAACCAGCGCACTGCGAAGTTCGTGATAAGTTGGGTTATTTCCAAAAATTCGGATTGAGGTGGAAAGTGCAACTAATTTTTCTGTTCATTTTCATGCTCCCAATAACTCAAACCAATCCGTAACTCGCCATAACTCACCTCTTCTCCGAAATGCGATTTTGCGGCACCAAAGGATTTGTCCTCAGCTTTTTCGAAGTATTCGGCTATTTTTTTCAGCTTCTCCTCTTCTACCAAACGGGTGGCCTCCAGTTCGCCCAGCTTAATGTAATGCGCCAAATGCCCCTCGATGGTATTTGCCGAAAGAGCACGTTCTTTTGCAATCTCTTCAATGGATTTTCCGGACTTAAACAAATCAAAACTAAGCAGCTTTGTATCCACTTTTTCCTTCTTTTCCTTTTGGGGTTCCTGCAATGGAATCTCCCCTTTTTCAATCTTGTTTTCTTTACAATAATGCTGAATGATTGCTGTAATATCAGCTCCAAACTGCGTTACTTTTCGGGGTCCCAAACCATTAATCAGTTTCAGCGATGCGGCATCGGTTGGAAGATAATTTACCAGTGCATACAAAACTTTTTGCGAAAAAATCATAAACGGTGGAATCTCCAGTTCACCGGCCTTTTCCGTGCGGTAATTGCGTAATTGTTCGAACAATTCGGGATTCGGGATATTTTCGAAATCGGTAATTTCTTTCGCCTTTTGTTTCCCCGAAGACTTGCTTTGTTTCACCAGCGTTTTGGCGCGCGAATCCATCAGTCGTTTTACATCAAATCCTTCCAGGCACGATTCAAATGCGGTCAGTTTTAACTGCACATCATCTTTCAGGTCGGTTACATAACGTTTCAACTGGCGCTTTATCTCCTTATTGTCAACATCCATGTCGATTTTTTTAATTCCATCGGCCAGAACATGTTGCACCTTTTCGCCAAAATAAGCCGCCGCTTTTTTTATGCGCTCCTGTAAAGGATCGTTTTGATAAACATCGGGCTGTTGCCGCAATAAATCAGTAATCTGCTTATGAAATTTTGCTGCCACAGCTACAATCTCGTTATCATTACCGTTGCGCATTTTTTCAATCTGCGCAATCGTAACATCCGGGAAACTACCTTTATTTTCGTTCACCAGCCTGGCAATATTTCGCAGTAAGTTTTCCGAGCGGTAAAAGCGAAAAATCTCGGTTAACTGTTCTTTTTGAAAAGCCAGTTTGGCAGCATTTAATTCCTGCTCGCCGGGTTGATTTTCTTCCACATTGCGAATAAAACCACTAACTTTTTGATCGTTAATAATGCTTTTGCCGGCAATTGGCGATGAAAGCACCATGCCCTCCAGCGATTTACAACGACTTAGTGCCACATAAACCTGCCCGTGCGCAAACGAAGCTTCGGCATCAATAATGGCCTTCTCAAAGGTTAATCCCTGGCTTTTGTGAATGGTAATGGCCCAGGCCAGCTTCAACGGAATCTGGGTGAACATACCTTCCATTTCTTCACGTATCTCGCCCGATTCTTTATCGATTGAATATTTATAGTTTTCCCAGTTTTGCGGTTCCACTTCAATCTCCTCATCCTCGCCCGGGCAAAGTACGTACACCCGATCATCGGCGATCGACTGCACCTGCCCTATTTTACCGTTATAAAAGCGCTTTTCAGGATTGGAGTCGTTTTTTACGAACATCACCTGCGCACCAACTTTCAGTTCGAGTTTAAAATCAGTGGGGTACGAATATTCAGGAAATTTTCCCTCAACCGAGGCCGTAAAAACTTGCTTTTTGCCGGTTAATACACTCAGTTTCGAATCATTAATCCGCTGCGCACTTATATTGTGCGTACAAAGTGTAATGTAACCGTCCTCATCGCCCGGAACAAAGTCAGGGATATAACGCGTATTCAGCAACTGACGGGCTTCTTCATCCAATTTATTCTCGCGCACCTTGTTTAGCAAAGCAATAAACTTTTCATCTTGCTGACGAAATACCTCGGTGAGTTCGATACTTACATGCGGAAATTCGCGCAGTGCTTTACTGCTGAAAAAATAAGGGGTATCGTATTCGTGGCGCAACAAGCCCCATTCTTCGTTTTTCACCACCGGAGCCAACTGTTGCAAATCGCCAATCATTAAAACCTGCGCACCACCAAAAGGCTTTCGTTTGTTTTTAAAGCGACGAAGTGTGCGATCGATGGCATCCAAAACGTCGGCGCGAACCATACTTACCTCATCGATTACCAACAGATCGAGGCTTCGCATAATATTTATCTTTTCTTTGGTAAACCGCTGTTCGCTGCTGTGTTTGCTCTCGTGCCCTACCTGAGGTGCAAACGACAGCTGGAAAAACGAATGAATAGTAACGCCTGCGGCATTTATAGCCGCCACACCCGTTGGCGCCACCACCACCATGCGTTTGGGCGAACGTTGTTTCAGGCTTTTCAGAAAAGTTGTTTTTCCGGTTCCGGCTTTGCCGGTAAGAAAGATATTTTGCCCGGTATATTGTACAAAATCAAAAGCTAACTGGAGTTGTTTGTTGGTTTTCATTTTTTATTCAGCTGAAATTCGAAAATATGGTTTGTTTTATTTAAAGAATAAATATAATAAGAATTTATTTATTGGGCTGCAACACCAAATCCTCATACTCGTTGTTGCTTACCACAGCCTCTATTACAACGGGGCCATCACCGGCAAAAGCTTTTTCCAAGGCAATTTTGTAGGCTTCGCTGTTAGTTACCCGAACTACCGAAACTCCAAAATAATGATTGGTTGGCTCATCGCTCAACAAATGTAAATCCGTTCCGTAACTGCTATCGAAATTCTTCTTATTCTGTTTTATGCTTATCAGCGACAGGCTCTCATCGTAAATCACCACAAAAACGATATTCAGGTTAAGACGTTTTGCCGTTGCCAATTCGCCAACCATCATCAGGAAACCGCAATCACCCATTAGTGCTGCAACAGGCAAATCGGGATTGCAAAGTTTTGCCGCCAAAGCTGCCGGGATGGCAAAACCCATACTCGACCAGCCATTTGTCATTAGTAGTTTCTCTGGCTTTGGAGTGCGCCACTGTTGCCCAACCAGGTGCAAATGGGCACCTACATCAACGTTTAGAATTCCTTCGTCGGGCAAAACCTTTCGCAATCCATCAAGCACTGCCAGCGAGCCAAAACTGTCGTCTTTTGGAGTCAGCATTTGTAATATATGCTGCTTGTTTGCTTCTAAAACCTGATGATCCCATGCCTTAGGATTTACATCCAGTTTTTGCAACTCATTCAAGGCAAGGTCCAGTGCTCCCAACACATTAAATACTTCCGGAATTTTCCCGTTTGCCACATCGGCCTCCTGCTGGTCGATATGAATCAGCGGCACTTCAGGCATCCAGTCTTCGTAATTAAACTCCACGGGATCGTACCCTATTCCAATAACCAGATCGGCCTGCGAATAAACTTTGGCAACCTGGTTTGATAAGGCATGAAAAAGCACTCCTGCATACAAGGGATGATTTTCGGGGAACAGGCCTTTTGCCATTGGCGTAAGCACCACCGGAGCCTGCAACTTTTCAGCCAGCGCAACAAGCTGCTCATTTATTTTAACGTGTACCGCCGATAGTCCGACAGCTAAAACAGGCTTTTTACATTTTTGGATGAGCTTTTCAACTTTCGCAATCTGATCGGCAACCAGGGGCGACCAGCGTTTCTTTTCCAAACGCAGGTAATCCACTTCAGCTTTTACTTTCTGCACCTGATTTCCGCCAATTCCGGCAGGGATACCTATATGCACGGCACCCGGTTGATCGTCAGTTGCAATTCCCGCTCCTTTCAAAATAATTTCTTCAACGTTATTCTCGTTCAGGCGGGTTGTCCACTTTGTTAAAGGAAAGAAAAGCTGCTGATGATTGATGTTCATTTGCACGGTGCGTTTTAACAACTCATCGGGCATTTCATCGGTAAAAGCCAACAGCGGGAATCGGTCGAGCTGAGCGCCGCCAACGCCTGTGCTTAAATTGGTTGCTCCCGGGCCAAATGTAGCAAAACACGCGCCCGGAACTCCGGTTAACCGGCCACAAACTCCGGCCAGAAAAGCAGCGGTTGCTTCGTGCCCAACCAATATAAAATCGATGCCATCTTCTTTTCGCAACGCTTCCACATAATCGATCATGTTTCCACTGGGAACTCCAAAAACATAGCGTACCCCGATTTCTTTTAGCGTATGCGCAAAAACTTCTGCAACTGTTGACATGCTTCTTTATTTTATCAAGTCAAAAGTATAAAGGAAAAAGGCAAAAGGACCTTCAAGCAACTTAAACTTGTGGACTAATATTCTCCTGTACATTGTATTTGACCTAAGACTTAGCTAATTTAAAGCCTATTTCAGGAGAATGCAAAAGCAAAATGAATTAAGGGGGAGGAACTATCTGAATTACGAAATCATTTCCTGAATACGATCAAGGCTAAAATCGGGCTCAGTAATTTCAAATTGTGCCTGCGAATAAAATTGCTTCCGTTTCTTTAGTGTTTCATCGATGAAGGCAACCAATTCTTCGCGCGATTTTCCTTTAATCAGTGGCCGTTCGGTTTTCGAATTCATGAGACGGTCGGCAAGAATAGCCGGGTCGATATTCAAAAAGACGGTCTTCCCAGTTTTATTCATCAGGTCGATATTATCAAAGAAACAAGGAGCTCCGCCGCCGGTAGCAATTATAACGTCGGTGAATTCAGCTAGTTCTTCCAAAGCCTTTCGCTCTCTTTGCCGAAAGCCATCTTCGCCGTAATCGGCAAATAGCTGCGGCACTGTTTTGCAGTTTCTTTCTTCAATGTAATCGTCCATGTCGATAAACTGCAGCCCCATATGCTCCGACAAATGGCGCCCCATACGCGACTTTCCACACCCCATGTATCCAATCAAATATACTCGCATCTTTTTTCTTCTGTTACTGGCTAAAACAAAGAGCCTTGCCCGTCATCTTCCCTTTTCGGCCGGGTTACTTCAAACGGGATATCATCAACCTCCTCTTTTTTGTCCGGTTTGCTATCCTGTTCCGTTTCCGGTTCTTCTACTTCCTCTTCATGATGATCGTAATCATCTTTAATTACCGGCTCAATTTCTTTAATATTATCCACTTCGTAATTACTCAGTCGCTTACCTTTTGCCTTCCACGATTTTACACTGATAAACTCGGCCACTTCGATGATCTCATTTTCGCGCTCGGCATTCTTTCCGCCAAACGTAAGCTCCAAACGCGGATAATGCACCCAGGTTAAACTAATGAGTTTATTATCGGTGTTTTCGCCAATAAAACGTATCAGTTTTCCTTCGGGTTCATCAATTTCAAAACGTTTTACGTAGTAATATTTTTGGTCGGCATCGTAATACACCGCCGACAAAATCTTACGTTGATCAAATTTTTCGATCACCAGAATATCTTGCTGGAAGTGGTTACTCAAATCGTAATTATACAACTGGAACTCACCATTTTTGTAGATAACCAGGATTTTATCTTCGCCCGAAAATTCACCCAGGAAGGTTCCGCGGCTATCGGCATTCAGTCGTAATACATCCGGATCGAACCAGATTTTACGACCTCCAAGCGTAGAAACGCCTCTTTCTTTAAGGGTGATTTTATGAATATCGTTTTTACTTAAGATATTCCCCATCGATTGGCGACCTTTAATGGCCAACTCGCCCAAATCTTCTTCAAAAACAAGCTTTTTAATTCGTGGCTTTGGCTTTAAAACAACGCGTAAAATCTCTGCTTCGCCATTTGGGTTGGCCGAGAAATAGACAATGCGCGAGCCTTTCGTTTCTTTTGTAAGGTTGTACTCTTTGTCGCGGGTAACGCCCGTAACAAAAAAGCGTTTCATGTAGAAATTACCCGATTCTCCGTCTTTATACACCACGTTGTAAATGGTGCGTTTATCGTTTTTCTTGAAAACGGCCAGGTGCAAAATGTTTTTGCCGATAAAAGCTTTATCCGAAACTTTGGTGATGAAATACGAACCATCGCGGCGGAAAACAATAATGTCGTCGATATCCGAACAGTCGCAAACAAATTCTTCTTTACGAAGCGATGTTCCCATAAATCCTTCCTTCCGATCAACATACAGTTTTTCGTTTTTCACCACCACTTTCGAGGCTACAATATTCTCGAAACTGCGTATCTCTGTTTTGCGCTCCTTGCCCTTACCGTATTTCTTTTTCAGGTGTTTAAACCACTCAATGGTGAAATCGATAATATTTTCGATGTTATGCTCGATCTCTGCAATTTCATCTTCAATCGATTTCAATAGTTCGTTGGCTTTGTCCTTGTTAAATTTCAGTATCCGCGCCATCCGAATTTCCATCAGTTTCAGAATGTCTTCGCGGGTAACTTCGCGTTTTAATTTTGGTTTCCATGGCTCTAAACGGTGGTCGATATGCGCTACCGCCTGGTCCATGTTTTCCGAATCCTCAAACTTTTTATCCTTGTAAATGCGCTCTTCGATAAATATTTTTTCGAGCGAAGAAAAATGCCACTGCTCTTCCAGTTCCGATTTACGGATTTCCAGTTCGAGTTTCAGCAAGGCCTTTGTTGAATCGGCCGAACGTTTCAGAATTTCGGAAACGCCAATAAAATGCGGCTTGTCATTTTCGATGATACAGGCATTTGGCGACAACGAAACTTCGCAATCGGTAAATGCATAAAGCGCATCGATGGTTTTATCGGACGAAACACCCGCTGCCAGATGAACTAATATTTCAACATGCTCGGCCGTGTTATCGTCAATCTTTTTTACTTTGATTTTTCCTTTGTCGTTAGCCTTAATAATCGATTCAATCAGCGTTGTGGTTGTTTTTCCGTAAGGCACCTCGTTAATCACGAGTGTTTTATTGTCGCGCTTTTCAATTTTGGCACGAACTTTTACCGAACCACCGCGCAAACCGTCGTTGTATTTGCTAAAATCGGCCGATCCTCCGGTTGGGAAATCGGGGTACAATTCAAAATCCTTTCCGCGAAGGTAATTTATTGAGGCATCGATAAGTTCGATAAAGTTATGCGGAAACAATTTTGACGCCAAACCAACAGCAATACCATCAACTCCCTGCGCCAACAGCAGCGGGAATTTTACAGGAAGTGTAACCGGTTCTTTTTTACGGCCATCGTACGACAGTTTCCATTCGGTAGTTTTCGGGTTGAAAAGTACCTCCAAAGCAAACTTCGTCAGCCGGGCTTCAATGTAACGAGGTGCTGCTGCACCGTCGCCGGTAAGAATATTCCCCCAGTTTCCCTGCGAGTCGATCAGCAATTCTTTCTGCCCGATTTGCACAATAGCATCGCCAATTGAAGCGTCGCCGTGCGGGTGATACTGCATGGTTTGCCCGATAATGTTGGCCACTTTGTTGTAGCGCCCGTCGTCCATTTCGCGCATGGCATGCATAATACGCCGCTGCACGGGTTTTAGCCCGTCGTTAATGTACGGCACCGCCCGTTCGAGTATTACGTACGAGGCATAATCCAAAAACCAGTCGCGGTACATGCCCGAAAGGTAGATTACTTCCTCTTTTACACTATCGTCCTGAATTTCCTCCTGATTTAAATTCTCTTCTGACATTCTTCTCTCTGAAATTTATCGTACTTTATTTGAGGCTCTTATTCCACTTTGTCTTTTTCAACATACAGGTTTTCGATGATGAAATCCTGGCGTTCGGGGGTATTTTTACCCATGTAGTAGGATAACATTTCTGCCACCGATTCGTGCTTTTTCATTTGCACCGGATCGAGGCGGATATCTTTCCCGATAAAATGCTTGAATTCATCGGGCGATATTTCGCCCAATCCTTTAAACCGGGTTATTTCGGGTTTACCACGCAATTTATTTATGGCTTTCACCCTCTCTTCTTCTGAATAACAATAGAACGTTTTTTGCTTGTTTCGCACCCTGAAAAGCGGTGTTTGCAAAATATAAACGTGCCCTTTTTTTATCAATTCAGGGAAAAACTGCAGAAAGAAAGTAATGAGCAGCAAACGGATGTGCATTCCATCAACGTCGGCATCGGTAGCGATAATTACCTTATTGTACCGCAGGTCTTCCATGCTTTCTTCAATGTTCAATGCTGCCTGCAAGAGGTTAAATTCCTCGTTTTCGTAAACCACTTTTTTGGTGAGGCCAAAAGTATTCAGCGGTTTTCCTTTCAAGCTAAAAACGGCCTGTGTATTTACATCGCGCGATTTGGTTATCGATCCGCTTGCCGAGTCTCCCTCGGTAATAAAAATGCTCGATTCTTCTTTGCGTTCATGTTTTTCGTTGAAATGAATTCGGCAGTCGCGCAGTTTTTTGTTATGCAGGTTGGCCTTTTTAGCGCGTTGCCGGGCCAGTTTTTTCACGCCCGAAATTGCTTTTCTTTCGCGCTCCGACTCCACAATACGTCTGAGGAGCACTTCTGCAACCTCATGGTTTTTATGCAGGAAATTATCGAGCTCGGTTTGCAGGAAATTACCAACATGTGCACGCACCGACGGACCGTTTGGGCCAATATCCCGCGATCCGAGTTTGGTTTTGGTTTGCGACTCAAATACAGGCTCTTCTACTTTAATGCTAACAGCCGCCACAATCGATGCCCGTATATCCGACGGGTCGAAATCCTTTTTGTAAAAGTCCCTGATCGTTTTCACTAAAACTTCGCGAAAAGCCTGTAAGTGAGTCCCTCCCTGGGTGGTGTGCTGACCGTTAACAAACGAATAATAATCTTCCCCGTATTGATTACCATGTGTTATGGCAACTTCAATATCTTCGCCTCTGAGATGTATAATTGGGTAAATTGGGTCGTGATCCATATTTTCCTCGAGCAAATCACGTAATCCGTTGCGCGAGTGAAAACGTTCGCCGTTGTACTCAATGGTTAAGCCCGCGTTCAGGAAGGTATAGTTTTTCATCATATTCACGATATAATCGTTCATATAACGATACTTCTTGAACACTTCCACATCGGGGACAAACCTCACCTCTGTTCCATTTACCTCGTCGAGATTTTGATAATCTTTCTCGCCGGTTTTAACCCCCTGGCTAAAATATAC
The DNA here is from genome assembly GCF_900111425.1 of Draconibacterium orientale. NCBI lineage: Bacteria > Pseudomonadati > Bacteroidota > Bacteroidia > Marinilabiliales > Prolixibacteraceae > Draconibacterium > Draconibacterium orientale. The sequence continues at coordinate 109,714 of NZ_FOHT01000012.1, forward strand.
TTCTTTAGCCACGCCTTCGCGCACTGCTTTTATCGTAAAATCGGAAGAAAGGGCATTCACGGCTTTTATACCAACACCATTTAAGCCTACCGATTTTTTGAAAACCTTGTTATCGTATTTTGCGCCGGTATTCATTTTGCTGACCACATCCACCAGTTTCCCCAGTGGAATTCCCCGGCCATAATCGCGGATGGTAACCAAATCCTGATCGACCTTTACAAGGATCTTTTTTCCATGCCCCATCATAAATTCGTCAACCGAGTTATCCATCACCTCTTTCAACAAAACATAAATACCATCGTCGGCAGAAGTTCCGTCTCCGAGTTTCCCAATGTACATACCCGGACGTCGCCGGATGTGCTCCTGCCAGTCTAACGTTTTAATTGCACCTTCGTCGTAGTTTGCGCTCATACTTTAATCTCCAGAATCAACTTTCGAATTTATCAGAAACCCTGTGTTTTCAATGGTTTTGTGCTTACGGGACTTGGTTTTTTATTTACGAAACACAGAATTCACCCAATTGTCACAAATATAATCAAATCCTCCGCTTTACAAGGGTGTTCGCGGGGGCAATAACTAACAATCGTCCGTTGAAAAAGTGTGGATAAAATTAGGGATATAAGCGGGCGAAGAACCACAATTCTCCCTGCTCGCACCTGTGAATTCGCAAAACATTTTACGGAGATGGTTGCGCCAATTTGTTACTGTTAAACACCAGGTATTATTTATTGACAGACAAAAGATTTAAGGCTAATACATCATAATCTGCCGCGTATTTGTTACCCCTGCTAACAATAAAGGCCTGCGAGGGAATAATATTACCGTGCGAGGGACTAATATGCACCCGCGAGGTAATAATATTTATATGCGAGGTAATAATATATGCTTGCGAGGTACTTTTATTCATGTGCGAGGTTACCTCGCACACTATTTTTTATACCTCGCACCACAATATTTTTATCTCGCACTATATTTTTAGCCCCTCGCGCACTATTATTCATACCTCGCGCCATAATATTAGTACCTCGCAAGGCTATTTTAGTTACAAGGGAGAATAAAAAGGAAAATCGTGTGCCATATAATATCAATTGAATCTCGTTGTGAGCCTTAGGGAAGACAATGAGATTATTGTGGGAATTTCGATCAAAAGGAGGATTTCCCTGAAATAAGGCTCATTTTAATTCCTCATTGGTATTAAGATGATCTTCAGACAAAGACTGGATTCCCCGAAATTATCGATGGATTTAACTTTGAAACGCCTCCGGATCTATTCCGCTTTTTCCCTGCCGGGGGCCTTCATCTTTGCCTTAAAGCAAAGACGAAGCAGAAAATTCAAGGCTGCTTTTGACCCTTCCCCTACGTTTTCATAAAACCTAAATTCGGACGGGTGATCTCCTCGATCCCTCGGAGCTTCCCGCTCTCATTAAGGTTCTACTTCAACTCCGGGCAACGACCAAAAGAGGCCGTCCACAAATGCAACGTCTGCAACATCGCAGCCTGGCCTCGTCCGTTAGCTGACGGCTTCTGAAATCAGAGTCTCAGGGACTAAATAATCCCCATTTTTTTCATCAGGAAAGTGGCATTCATGGTTTGTGTAACACCATCAGATAGTTTGTAGTCGAAAATCAGTTCGTTGTTTTCAATCCGAATCTCGAAACACTTGTTAAATACCTGCTGCGGAAGTTCTTTTTCCATATCGCTAAGCTTTAAATCGTGCGTGGCAATCATTGCCGCACATGGCTGCTGTGCCAGTTTTCGCACCAATTCTTTCGAACCGTTCAACTTGTCAATCGAATTGGTTCCCTTCAGCATTTCGTCGAGGATTACAAAGATTTGCTCGCCCGCTGCCAAACGATCGAGCACTGCTTTTATCCGTTTTAACTCGGCAAAGAAATACGATTCATCTTTAAGCAACGAGTCGGTTGTGCGCATGTTGGTATATAAATCAACCGGCCTTATTTTCATTGAGGCAGCACAAACCGGCGCGCCCATTCCGGCCAACAAAATATTTGTTCCCACGGTACGCAGGAAAGTACTTTTGCCGGCCATATTTGCCCCGGTAACGATCATTATTTTCGACCACCCTTCAATTTCAATATCATTATTCACCCGTTTGTCCTTTTTCAGCAACGGATGCCCCAGTTCGGTGGCACATAAGGCAAATTCCTGATCTGTGATTTCCGGGAACACAAAATCGCTGTGATTATTGGCATAATTTGCCAGGCTTATAAAAGCATCCACCTGGGCGATAACTTCGAGCCACCGGGCCAGTCTGTCGTGATTTTGCTTGTGCCACAGCCAAAGTTTGTAAACGCATCGAATATCCCAGGTGAAAAGCCCGTTCAACACCACACCAACCAGAATATTCTGCCGGTACTCGAATTCTTTTACCAGGCTTTTTAGCTCCCCAAAGATTTTTCCGGCCGATGGTTCGGTTACTTTTCTCTTTAACTCGCAGAGATAAGGAGACCGAAACTCTTTTTCCTCAATCAGCTTCAGCAACTGCATGTATTTTGCCAGCAGGTCGGACTTACGGCCAAAAAACCCGAAGTAATAATTCACCTGTTTTGTAAAGGCAAACAAAAGCAGAAACTGCACAAATATCATTGCCACCAGGTAAAAATTACTTACCCCCAGAACGGCAGGAATTGCGGCAAGAACAGTAATTGCCGGAACAATACGGATCATCCATTTTAACCAATTTGCGCGATCCAGGCCGAGCTCCATTTCCGACCAGTTTCGGATTTCATCGTACTGCACTTCGGTTTCCTGAAACAGGTTGCCTTCGGTTAAAAAGTCGAGTCGCCACAAAGGCATTCCAGCCAATTCTTTAACAGCTTCCTGACGTTTTTCAATCTCCACTTTTTCTTTTAGCGGCTTTTGCAACCAATCGGCCAGGCGTTGCCGGCCTTCAACAGTTGCCGTGCGGTTTAAGTACTGAAACATGGAACCTTCGCCAAACAAATCCAAATCGTAGGCAAACGGATGCTCCACGTTAAGAAACTGTTCGCCATTTTCAAAATGCAAAAAGGAATGATCCAGAGCCTTTAGCTCGTCTTCCAGCAATTTCGTTTTAACAATAAGGGTTTGCTTTATTTTATCGAGCCGAAGATTTCTTTTGATCAGCCAGAAAAAAAGCACAATTAAGGGAAGTGTGCAATACAGTGTGGTAATTTCCCACCCAAGAATTATAAGTGGGGCGAATATGCCAACAAATGCTAAAAACCGATACCAGGCAAAACGTTTTACTTTCGCCGATACACGCTGTAATTCATCGGTGTAAAACAAAAGTCTTTCGTAATAAAGCCGGGCCGGTTCGCTCATTTATAAAATTTTAAAGAAATGAAGCTGGCCAACCACAAGAAAAACGGTAACAAACGACACTAGAAATACCAGAAAAATAACTCCGACATCTTTTAACGACAGTGCCGTTTTTTCAATTTTAGGCGAGCGGCCAAAAAAGAAATGATTCTCGACAAACATCAGCAGTTTAAACAAGCCCCAACCGATCAGCCAGCCGATTAGCCCCCCGCAAATCAGATCGAGCGGATAGTGCACGCCTACATAAATACGCGAATAACAAAAAACCAATACCCATGTAAGCATTAAGGCATAATAAATCCGGTTTTTGAAAATTCGGGATGTTAATACCAAAATGGCAACCGAATTGGCAGCATGTGCCGATACGAAACCATAATATCCGCCTTTACCGAAAAAAATATGAACCAGGTGCGAAATTGCCGGGTCGTGTGTTGGACGCCAACGCTGAACCGAATCTTTGATCACATTCGAGAACTGATCAGTTGCTGCGATTAACAGCCCTATAGCAATTAATATCAATATTGATTTGCTACGGTATTTCTTAATAATATAAAACAAGATGCTGGCAAAAAACGGAATCCACGTTTCCTGTCGCGTTATCATTATAATAATGGTATCCCAAAAGTCGTTGTGAAAACCATTGAGGAATAAAAACAGCTCTTTATCCAGCTCCAGTATTCGTTGAAATAATTCCATTAACTATTTAAAATTTCCCAGATTCGGTCTTTTAATTGTTGAATATTAAACCCTGAAACGGCCGAAAAAAACAGGTGCGGAATATCGCCCAGCTCCCGGCTGATTTCCTTCATCAGTTCCTCGTCAAGCATATCGGCTTTACTGATGGTTAAAAACCGCTGCTTGTCGAGCAGCTCAGGATTATATTTTTCCAGCTCGTTGAGCAATATTTTGTATTCTTTCAGGTGATCTTTACTATCGGCCGGCACCATAAACAACAACATCGAGTTACGCTCGATGTGCCTTAAAAAGCGAAGTCCCAAGCCTTTACCCTCGTGTGCACCTTCAATAATTCCGGGAATATCGGCCATTACAAACGAACGCTGTTCGCGATGCCCCACAATCCCCAAATTGGGTACAAGCGTGGTAAACGGATAGTCGGCAATTTTAGGTTTTGCCGCCGAAACCACCGACAACAATGTTGATTTTCCGGCACTCGGGAAACCCACCAGGCCAACATCGGCCAGTACTTTTAGCTCCAGTACTTTCCAACCTTCAACACCTTCTTCGCCGGGTTGCGCAAAACGAGGTGTTTGATGGGTAGATGTTTTAAAATGATCGTTTCCCAAACCACCACGACCACCTTTTAGCAGAATTTGCTCTTCGCCGTGTTTCGTAATTTCAAACAGGAATTCACCGGTTTCCACATCGCGGGCAACGGTTCCGAGCGGCACCTCCAGGTAAATATCTTCACCATCGGCACCGGTACTGCGCTGCTTTCCGCCCGGTTCGCCGTGTCCGGCTTTAATATGTTTCCGAAATTTCAGATGCAGCAATGTCCACATCTGCTCATTACCTACAAGGATAATATGGCCACCACGACCACCATCGCCACCATCGGGGCCACCTTTGGCCACAAATTTCTCTCTGCGCAAATGCGCTGAGCCGGAACCTCCGTTACCCGACTGACAATGAATTCTTACGTAATCAACAAAATTGGTCTCTGCCATCTGATTTTTCCTGTTCGTTAACTGTACAAATATAAAAAAGGTGAGACACCTGTAATACACAAGCTTCCCACCCTTATAAGTCAATCTTATAGTTTTTCAACAACTTCTTGCAATCTGCCTGCAATTTCCTCAATGGTTCCCATTCCGTTAATATCGAAATGTTTACCCTGTGGCTTGTAGTATTCGATTAGAGGAAGTGTTTTTTCGGTGTAAACCGTGATGCGGTTTTCAATAATCGACTGGTTCTGATCGTCGGAACGGCCCGAAACTTTTCCCCGGCTTAACAAACGATCGATCAACTCCTGTTTTTCCACCTGCAGGCAAAGCATACCCGAGATTGGCGTACCATTTTCGTTCAACAAAACATCCAGAGCTTTTGCCTGGTCAACGGTACGGGGAAATCCGTCGAAAATAAAACCTTTCGCGTCTTTGTTTGCGTCGAGTTTACTTTTAATCATTCCGATTACTACTTCATCAGGAACCAACTCTCCTTTATCCATGAAGTTTTTTGCTTCATTTCCAAGTGCTGTTTCCCCGGCAATTTCGCTACGCAGCAAATCGCCGGTTGACAAGTGGATCAATCCAAATGATTTAATAAGAAATTCGGCCTGGGTTCCTTTTCCTGCCCCCGGTGGGCCAAACAATACGAGATTCAACATAATTTTTGGTTATTTTTTATTTTACTACCGTGTAAATATCGATCAGATTTCTACCGTAGCCGTCGTAGTCAAGTCCGTAACCTACGATAAAATCATTCGGGATCTCTATTCCCACATATTTAAGATCAACTTCTTTTTGAAGCGCATCCGGTTTTAACAACAAGGTTGCTACCTGCACTTCTTTGGGTTTCATTTGTTTCAGTTGCTCCAAAATATTGTTGATAGTAATTCCGGTATCAACAATATCTTCCAGAATAACAACGGTTCGTCCTTCCATTTCTTCATTTAAACCGATCAGGTGTTTCACTCTCCCGGTTGTTGAATCGCCCTGATACGAAGCCAGTTTTACAAACGAAATCTCCGACTCAACAAAGTCAATCCGCTTGTATATTTCGGCGGCAAACATAAACGAACCGTTTAAGATGCACAGAAAAAGCGGGTCTTTGCCAGCCAACTCCTTATTCATTGTCTCAGCCATTTGTTCAACAACTGAACGAATCTTCTCATATGGAATAAATAACTCAAATTCTTTATCCAGGATTTTAACCTTCTTCATATGTGGTTTTGATTTTTATTAATTGCTAATTTGCTGTATTTTCGTGCTGAAAATAAAAAGCTACAAAGTAACGAATAAATTATAAAACATGACTCCAAAAGTTAGTATTATTATGGGCAGCACATCGGATTTAACGGTGATGGAAAAAGCTGCCAAATTGTTCGATGAGTTTGAAATTCCTTTCGAGATCAATGCCTTGTCGGCACATCGTACTCCGGAAGAAGTAGAAAGCTTTGCCAAAGGAGCCAAAGACCGTGGTATTAAAGTTATAATTGCGGGTGCCGGAATGGCGGCTCACCTACCGGGTGTTATTGCTGCAATGACTCCAATTCCGGTAATTGGTGTTCCGATCAACGCCAGCTTATCGGGGTTTGATTCGATTCTTGCTATTTTGCAAATGCCTCCCGGAATTCCGGTTGCCACAGTTGCGGTTAACGGAGCGATGAATGCTGCCATTTTAGCCACACAAATGATGGCCACCGGCGATGAAGAATTAATGAACAAACTGGTTAAGTACAAAGAAAACCTGAAAGAAAAAATTGTAAAAGCCAACCAGGAACTCTCGGAGGTAAAATACAGATTTAAAACAAATTAATTGTAGTTTAAAATATTTTACTTAATTTTAAAGAGGTATTTAACCAATGCCTCTTTTTTATGCTTAAACCCTTCTACATACTGTTGGTATACTTTACCATAATTACATTTGCCGCCTCCTCGCAGACCTACGCAGGAGGTGCCCGCTCGCTTGCGCTGTCAAATGCTGTTGTTTCCATTTCCGACACCTGGAGCACTTTTCATAACCAGGCCACTTTAGCAAAAATCAACCGGTTTTCTGCCGGTGTTTATTACGAATCGAAGTACGGAATTGATGAATTTGCACTGGCAGCCTCAAGTGTGGTTCTGCCAACCGGTGCCGGAACTTTTGGCTTAAGCTTTTACCAGTTCGGAAAAGGAAGTTTTAAAGAACATAAAATCGGTTTTGGCTATGCCAAACAACTTTCTGAGCATTTTAATGCCTCCGTTCAGTTCGATTTTTTTTCAGAACGTTTGCCCGAAAATGCAGATGCTTTTTCGTTTGTTACTTTTGAAATTGGTGCAACTTATCAGCTGACACAACAAATTATACTGGGTGCTCACACTTACAATCCGGTTAAAAACGGTTTTAATTACCCGGAAGAGAAAATAAAACTTCCGGCAGTTTACCGACTGGGAGCGCATTATTCGTTCGATGAACACGTGCTGGTGAGCCTGGAAACACAAAAAGAGTCAGACCATGATGTTATGGTTAAAAGCGGATTGGAATTTATGCCGCTTCAGAACCTGGCACTACGTTTTGGAATTTCGGGCAGGCCGGTGCAATACACTGCCGGATTGGGCTATAGTTTTAAAAACATCAGCACCGACATCGCATTCAGCTACCACGGTAATTTAGGATTTACACCATCAGTTTCCATTCAATACCAACTAAAATGAGAAAACTGATCCGGCATATCATCTTCATCCTGTTTCAGCTGATTATTTTGGCGGCATCAGCACAAAACGATTCCCCTGAACAACTGATTGAATCGATACTGGAATCGCATCTCGACAAAATTGAAGAAGGTACGGATATGGCACTGATCATTCAGGACCTTGAATATTTTCTCGAACATCCTGTAAATATCAACGCAACAAGTGCCACTGAACTTTCCCGGCTTTATTTGTTGAATGAAATACAAATTCAGAAATTACTGGAATACATTACCACTTACGGCCCGGTTTATTCCATTTTCGAATTAAAAACCATTGATGGATTTACGCCCAATCTGCTGCAGAAACTGAATTATTTTATCGCGTTTGGCCCCGAAGAACAGGAACGACAACCATTAAAAGAACAGTTAAAATACGCCGACAATCAATTGTTGTTACGCACACTTGGAAATTTGCAAAAAGCGCGCGGATATAAAGAAAAAGACGATGGCACCATTCCGTACGAAGGCAACCGGTTTCGCTACTACACGCGCTATAATTTCAGGGCCGGCGATAGACTTTCAGCGGGAATAACGGCAGAGAAAGATCCGGGCGAAGCGTTTTTCAAGGGGTCCAACAAACATGGTTTCGATTATTACTCGGGGCACATCAGCTTTAAACTGAATGAAACTTTCGAAAATATTTCTATTGGCGATTACCTTGTTCGATCCGGCCAGGGCCTGGTGCTGTGGCAAGGTTACACCACCGGAAAATCGGAGAATGTTTTGGGTATCAACAAAACCGGGCAGGGTGTTCGGGCCTTCACTTCGGTGGATGAGAATTATTATTTCAGGGGAGCAGCCGGTACTGCTAAAATGGGCAACTCGAAAGTAAGCCTATTTTATTCGCATAAAAATGCCGATGGGAATTTGGTTTACAACGATTCTGTCGCATCTTATTTTTCCAGCCTGCAAACATCGGGGTATCACCGAACAGAAAGCGAAATCGCCGATGAAAAAACCATAAAATACACCAATGCGGGTGGTGTCTTCACCCATCGTTTTAACCACCTAAAACTGGGCGTAACGGTTGTTTATCAGCAATTCGACAAGGCGTTTATCCGCAGCAACCAGCTTTATAACCAATTCCGATTCAGCGGCACAGACAATTACACCGCCGGTGCCGATTACCTTTTTAGTAAAAACAACTACACATTTTTTGGTGAGGCGGCCTTCTCCAAATCGAAAGGAAAAGCGGTAACACAGGGAGCGATCGTTCATATAAACGACCAGCTGGGATTTTCGGCACTGTTCCGTCATTTCGATAGAGACTACCATGCTTTTTGGGCCAACACCATGGCCGAAGGCAGTAACATCAGCAACGAATCGGGGCTTTATGTTGGAGTGCGCTTTTTACCTGCCAGATTTGTAACGTTTTCTGCTTATTCAGATGTTTACCAATCGGAGTGGTTTAACTATTCCACTGCCGGCCCGGCACGTTCGTGGGATATTTTTACGCAGGCCAATTTTCAGATCAGCGAAAAAACAAATGCTTACCTGCGCTTTAAAAACGAGGAAAAAGATCAGAAATTCAAAAACGAAAATCGTTATACCAACCTTCCGGAACGCATTCAAAAATTTCGCTTTCACGTTCAGTTTCAGCTGTCGGAAAACATTCTGCTAAAAACACGTGCTGAGCATGTTTATTACAAAGGCGAGGAAAGCGAAAATGGGTTTATGCTTTTTCAGGATATCCAATTTAAGCCCGGGGAATTTCCGCTGAACCTGTCTGCACGACTGGCCTGGTTCAAGACAGAAAGTTACAACAGCCGCATTTACGCTTATGAAAACGATATTCTTTATGCCTTTTCAATTCCGGCGTATTACGGTGAAGGACTCCGAACTTATCTCAATTTAAAATACCAGCCTGCTAAAAAAATTGAGTGCTGGTTAAAGCTGGCAAATACCTGGTGGACCGACCGTGAAACCATCAGTTCGGGCTATAATGAGATAACCGGACACCACAAAACGGAGCTAAAATTTCAGTTAAGGTTGAAATTTTGATTTTGAATACCTTACTTTGTCGGGTTAAAATTTAAATAATGCGAGACATTAATTTTGATGACATTCGCCCCTACACCGACAAAGAAGTAAAAGCAAAGATCAGAAAATTAGTTAAGGACAAAACCTTTGACGATGTTCTGCTTCACCTGTTTAAAAACCGGCCAAAGGTTGAAATGGTAAAATTTCAGTTGCGCCGGGTAAGCAGTATCAAACAGTTACAAGGCGTATTTATTTACGACCTTTTACATTGGCTGGTTGACAAAACTTCCGACGGACTAAAAGTTACCGGAATTGACAAGCTGGACAAAACCAAACCCTACCTGTTTATTTCGAACCACCGCGATATTATTCTGGATGCCGCGCTACTGAACTTCCTTATTTTCGAGTACGGCATGAACACCACCCAGATTGCCATTGGCGACAACCTGCTGCAATACGAGTGGATAGAACATACCGTTAAACTGAACCGCTCGTTTGTAATCAGACGAAATTTGCCACCGCGCGAACTAATGATGGCTTCGAAAAAGGTTTCGCATTTTATTCGCAAATCAATTACCGAAGACCATCTTTCGGTGTGGATTGCACAACGCGAAGGACGCACAAAAGACGGCAACGATAAAACACAGGAAAGTGTTTTAAAAATGCTGAACATGAGCAATAAAGGCGGCATTTCGGATGGTTTTAACGAACTGAATATTGTTCCGGTATCCATTTCGTACGAGATTGAACCATGTGGTTTGCCCAAACTTCGCGAGCTGATAAAAAAAGAACATTACGGCCGCGCCAAACAAAGCAAAGACGATTTGAAAGCCATGTCGATGGGAATGTTTGCGCCAAAAGGAAGAATGCGTTTTGCTTTTGGAACACCGATTGAAACGCATTTTGAACTGGCAAAAAATAACGAACAGCGCAACGATTACATTCGCCGCCTGGCAGAAATGATCGACGATCAGATTTACAAAAACTACAAACTGTGGCCAAGTAATTTTGTGGCTTACGATATGCTGATGCAGGAGCACCGCTTTAAAGACCGTTACACCGCCGAAGAGCAAAAGAAATTCGAGATTATGGTGGAGCAGGCCATGGTACACATCGATTTCCCGATAACCGATATCCAGGAACGTTTTCTGAAACTGTATGCCTACCCGGTAATTAATAAATTCGACCGACCTAAAAAACAATAATGCAAACAATTATCTGGGACTGGAACGGGACGCTGTTAAACGATCTTGACTTTTGCATTTCAACGATAAATGTGCTGCTAAAAAAACGGCAGCTCAATCTGCTCGATCACTATTCGTACAAAGAGGCATTCTCGTTTCCGGTTAAGGATTATTATGAATCCATCGGTTTTGATTTTTCAAAAGAGGATTTTTCCGTTGCAGCGCAGGAATATATGGACATTTACAACGCGGGAGTTACCAACTGCAAATTACATTCCGGCGTTATCGACACACTGGAGCATTTCAAAAACAGGGGCTTCCGTCAATTTGTGCTTTCGGCCATGCAACAGGACATGTTGGCGCACACCTTAAAGCACCAGAATATTTTTGATTATTTTGATGGAATAGCCGGATTGAACAATCCTTATGCAGCGTCGAAAGTTGAACGCGGGAAACAGTTTATCAGCGAACTGAACGTTGACAAAGCACAGGCAACCATAATTGGCGATACGAACCACGATTTTGAGGTAGCGCAACAACTGGAAATTGATTGTATTTTGGTAGCCGACGGGCACCAGTCGAAAGAGCGCCTGGAAGCAACCGGAGCCAAAGTTATTGACGAATTAGAGCTGCTTAAAACACTTCCGCTTTAATCCAGAAACACTCAGTTTTTGATTAACCAAAGCAAGACAAATTCACAACGAGATTAACTTTAGTTATTTCTTTTGTAGCCTATTTGTCTTCTGGTAACAGGTTGTTCCTGCTTCTCAATTAATGGATCACCTGGAATTTCTGATGGAGGAAAATTTCCGAATCAAGTCAAATAAGCCACCAACCATAAGAAACATGATTTTGTCCTATCGGACAGATTTTACTATTTGGCTTGGTCCAAATAGTAAACACAAAACCCAAGGCTGCGCCCACTTCACTCGGAAAAGCTACGCGATGCCGGCTAAAATTCCTGAAACTCGTCGTACCTCCTCAAACAACAGTAATTTTATTACGCCGTCATCACTTGTTTTCCGGCTCACCGGACGAGGCCAAGCTTTGATGCAGCGACGTTGCATAAGTAGACGGCCTCTTTTGATCGTTGCCCGGAGTTGAAATAAAACCTTAGAGAGAGCGGGAAGCTCCGAGGAAGCGAGGAGATCACCCCTGCCTACCGTCAGGCAGGCGTCCGAACTTAGGTTTTATGAAAACGTAGGGGAAAGAGCAAAAGCAGCCTTGAGCTCGGAAATGCCTTCCTCGTGTTTCGTCTTTGCTTCAAGTTGGAGCCAAGCGTAAATCCCGACATTTCGTCGGGGGCAAAGATGAAAGCCGCCGGCAGGCAGAAAGTTACAGTTCTTCTCATACTGTTTATAAAATTTTTAATCCCTCGGATATGTCGGGTGATCTCAATTAATTCGTCCAGATATTGAAAAACCAATTCGATGTTTTTATCCTGATTGGCAAGCTTTTTTTTGATTTCCTCAATATCAAGTTTCATGCTCAGATTATCGATCAATGTTTCGCGAACTTTTGTGAATATCCGCATAATTTGAATATTGACTTTAATTGCCTTTTCGCTATTCAAAACACTCGACAGCATCAAAACTCCATGTTCGGTAAAAACATTGGGTAATTTGCGACGTCCTCCCCAACTTGATGTCGCAAATTGCTACTTCAAGCTTTCAAATTCAAATTCCGATAACTGAAACATAAAATCCTCCGGAAATCTGGAGATATTTCTTTTTACCTGCTCATTTAAACGCCGTGTTTCCACGCCATACAACTCTGCAAGATCACTATCAAGCATCACTTTCTGTTCCCTGATGAAATAAATCTTATTCAAAATAATTTCATCGGGAAGCACTGAACTCTCTTTCTTTTTTTCGGCCATTTGGTTGTTATTTTATTCATAGTAAAAATAACATTTTTAAACTTCACACTACCAATTGCGTACTCAAAGCCAACACATTAACTGATCCAACCCTAAATATCATTTGAGCAAAATGGAATTTATTTTCACCAAACCCCACCATTATTGGCGATACGAACCACGATTTTGAGGTAGCGCAACAACTGGAACTTGATTGTATTTTGGTAGCCGACGGGCACCAGTCGAAAGAGCGACTGGAAGCAACCGGAGCCAAAGTTATTGACGAATTAGAGCTGCTTAAAACACTTCCGCTTTAATCCAGAAACTCGCGTTTTTTAATGTCCCGGATAAACAATTGAAGATTGGTTTTTCCGCGATATTCATTCTCGTTAATCGAATAACAAACATCGAAAGGCGAACCGGAAGTAATTACATCGTAAGCATCCGACTGATTAAACGCAATTCCCGGGAATATTCCGGAATTTACATCGGGCTCAACCAGATCCAATTTTAAGTGCTCCTGATTTTTTCCAACCAGTCGGCTGGTACCGGCATCAAAAACATCTTCGGTAACAAAAACAGGAGTCATATTGTGTGGACCAAACGGTGCAAATTGTTTCAGAATGCGGTAAAAGCGTGGCGTAATTTCGCTTAATGCGATTTTTGCATCCACCTCAATGGTTTGTATTTGCTGTTTGTCGGTAATTTGTTTGGTCACGATCTCTTCAAAACGACGCCTGAACTCCGGGATGTTTTCAATTTTCATGGTCAAACCCGCAGCATACATGTGCCCGCCATACGATTCCAGCAAATCGCTGCACTGGCCAATGGCTTCGTACAAATCAAAATCGCGCACCGAACGTGCCGATCCGGTTGCCAAGCCATTCGATTCGGTTAAAATTATCGTTGGGCGATAATACTGCTCGGTAACCCGCGATGCCACAATTCCAACCACTCCTTTGTGCCAATCGCGGTTATACAACACGGTACTGTTTTTATTTTTAAATTCCGGACTGTTTTCAATGGTATCCAGGGCATCCTGGGTAATATCGCGGTCGAGCGTTTTTCGTATTTCGTTAAACGAGTCGATCTCTTCACCCAACAAATCCGATTTATCTTCGTCGGTTGAAACCAATATCTGCACCGATTTTTTACCGTGTTCAATTCGTCCCGATGCATTTAATCGTGGTCCGATTTTAAACACAATATCGCTAATGGTAATTTCGGTTCCTGAGATTCCGGCAAAATTGATGATGGTTTGCAACCCAATTCCCGGATTTGAGTTCAGCTTCTTGAGGCCATAATACGCCAAAACCCGGTTCTCGCCGGTTATCGGAACAATATCGGCAGCAATACTCACTGCTACCAAATCGAGCAGGTCGTATATTTCTTCGTAGTCAATTTCGTGTTGTTTGCAGTAAGCCTGCAGCAATTTGAACCCTACACCGCAACCCGAAAGTTCTTTGTACGGATATTTACAATCCGACTGTTTTGGGTCGAGCACTGCAACGGCCGGCGGCACTTCAGCATCCGGATTATGGTGATCGCAGATAATAAAATCGAGTCCGCGTTCCTTGGCTTTGGCAATCTTTTCAACGGCTTTAATTCCGCAGTCGAGCGCCACAATCAGTGTCACTCCTTTTTCAACGGCATAATCAATACTTTTTGGCGAAATTCCATAACCTTCGCTGTAACGGTCGGGTATGTAATATTCAATATCTTTAATGCGCTGTTTTAAAAACGAATACACGAGCGCCACCGATGTTGTTCCATCCACATCGTAATCGCCGTAAACGATAACTTTTTCGTTATTTTCAATGGCTTCATCCAAGCGGGCAACCGCTTTCTCCATGTCTTTCATCAGAAAAGGATCGTGCAGGTCGCTTAGTCGGGGGCGGAAAAATGCTTTGGCTTCAGCGTAGGTTTTTATTCCCCGCTGTACCAGCAAGCGCGCTATCACCATGTTCACATTTAACGCCGCTGAGAGGTGCTTTACCTCGTTTTGGTCGCCTTGTTTTTTTAAGTTCCAAATTCTATCCATGCTGCGTTTTGTGTTTCTGTTGATGTGAATGAGCAAAGATACAAAATGCAATCGCATATGGAAATAAAACATTCAACCTCAACATTATTTTTTAATTGATTCAGTGTAACAACAACAATTACAACCGATCTGTTTTATTATCTTTGCCCAAATTTTTTAAAGAGATTCGGGAAACTTTTCCCGGGCAATCAATTGTCATTTAAACAAAAGAGTGACAGCAAAATAAAAGAGAAGAAGAAATGAGTCATCAGGAATTAAGCGAACAAGAGATCATCAGACGAAATTCGTTGCAAAAAATGCGCGAGTTGGGCATCGACCCCTACCCGGCGGCACAGTACCACGTAAATACCAACACCAAAGAAATAAAACAGAACTTCAAGGAAGAGGAGAAGAATTTTCAGGATGTAGTAATTGCCGGCCGTTTGATGAGCCGCAGAATTATGGGAAAAGCTGCGTTTGCTGAAATTCAGGACCACGAAGGACGTATTCAGATTTACGTTAATCGCGACGAGATTTGCACCGGCGAAGACAAAGTGATGTACAATGAGGTGTTCAAGAAATTGCTCGACATTGGCGACATCATCGGTGTAAAAGGACATGCTTTTATTACGCAAATGGGCGAATTAACCATTCACGTTACTGAATTTACAGTGCTGAACAAATCGTTGCGCCCACTGCCGATTGTAAAAGAAAAAGACGGTAAAACCTTTGATGCGTTTACCGATCCGGAACAGCGTTACCGCCAGCGTTACATCGATTTGATTGTAAACCCTGAAGTGAAAGAGACCTTCAAAAAACGTACGATCATATACAACACCATGCGCCAGATGTTTAACGAGTATGGTTATCACGAGGTAGAAACGCCAATTTTGCAGCCTATTCCGGGAGGAGCAGCTGCGCGTCCGTTTATTACGCACCACAATGCGCTGAACATGCCTTTGTATATGCGTATTGCCAACGAGCTTTACCTGAAACGACTGATTGTTGGTGGCTTTGAGGGTGTTTACGAATTTGCGAAAGACTTCCGTAACGAAGGAATGGACCGCACCCACAACCCGGAATTTACGGTGATGGAAATTTACGTGGCCTACAAAGACTACAAATGGATGATGAGCTTTACCGAAGAAATTTGTGAGCGCGTAGCCATGGCATTGCACGGAACCACAAAAGTTCAGTTGGGCGACAACATTATCGATTACAAAGCACCTTACCCGCGTGTTACCATGGCCGAAGCTATTTTGGAGCACACCGGTTACGATATTAACGGCAAGTCGGAAGAAGAGCTGCGCGAGATCTGTAAAAAGCTCGATATTGAAATCGACGAAACCATGGGTAAAGGAAAACTGATTGACGAAATATTTGGCGAAAAATGTGAGGGCAACTACATTCAGCCAACTTTTATTACCGATTACCCGAAAGAAATGTCGCCGCTAACAAAAATGCACCGCGATAATCCGGAACTGACCGAGCGTTTTGAGTTAATGGTGAACGGTAAAGAGCTGGCTAACGCCTACTCGGAGCTGAACGACCCGATCGACCAACGCGAGCGTTTTGAAGACCAGTTGAAACTATCGGAAAAAGGTGACGACGAAGCGATGTTTATCGACCAGGATTTCCTGCGTGCGCTGGAATACGGAATGCCACCTACATCAGGGATGGGAATTGGAATGGACCGCTTAACCATGTTTATGACCAATAGCCCGTCGATTCAGGATGTGCTGTTCTTCCCGCAAATGAAACCGGAGAAAAAAGCAGTGGAACTGACTGACGACGAAAAAGCAGTTTTCGAATTATTGAAAGCTGAATCGCCAATTGAGTTGACTGCGCTAAAAGACAAAGCCGGACTCAGCAACAAAAAATGGGACAAAGCCATTAAAGGCCTCACCAAAAAGAAAGTGGCTAAAGTTGAAAATACCGATGCCGGTTTGTTGGTGACGGCGTTGTAGGACACCAAGGCAAAAGTATAAAGTTGAGCGTAGCGAAATCCCGACCGTAGCGTCGGGAGAAAAAGGCAAAAGTAGAAAGTTGAGTCCGTTAAAACGGACGAAATCCCGATCGAAGCATCGGGGATAAAAAGATAGCAAAGCCTCTTCGTTTTTCGGAGGGGCTTTTTTTTGTTGGAAAAGTCCCAATATTCAATTTCCAATATCCAAATTTTGAAAATTGGGAGTTGGGAATTCTACATTGGATATTTTTTGGATTTGTGGTTCTAAGTGTCACCTGCTTGGGATTCATTCATTTGCAGAACTATTTGAACCATTTCTTCTCAAATCTATATTATTATAAAACATTTATTACTAACTTGTCGTGCCAAACATATATCCAATCCTTTTATGAATAACTCTTGCAGAAATAACACAAAATGAGCTCCATCGGAAGCACAAAAACAACTCAAAACCGTTGAGCCATAGTTTAAAATATAAAACTGAGACTCAATAAAACAATAAAAGTATGAACAGCAAACTATTTGCTATATGTACATTTCTATTGATCTGTGTACTAACCTTTGCACAAGAATATGAAAAGGCAAAACTAGACCCTAAAGTATTTAATATGGAAGAAGAAAAAAAATAGTTGAGATTGAGAAATTGAAGGCTAAAAATGAAATTTTGGAAAGTAGGCTCGAATTCACAAACTCAATAATAGAAGTGCAAAATGCTCATATGGAAAAAATGAATAGTTATTTTCAGCTATTCATTGGTATCCTGGGAATTATAATAGCAGTAGCAGGATTTTTTACTTATTTCCAGTATATAAGACCGGCTAATAAGTTGCATGAAGAGGCAAAAGAGCTTCAGAAAGAAAGCCGGGAAATATTAAATGATCTAAAGGGTGGTATGAGAGAAGTATTCGAAGAGAAGTATGATCAGATTACAAAAGAAAGATTTTATTCTGCAATAGAAATCTTAAAAAAAGGGGATTTTAGGGCCCAGGAGCATGCAAGAATTGTTATTAGGGACTATGAAATTATGGGATTTAATGATGATGAGATATCAAAAATTATTGAATGCTTGGTTTATACAGAGGAAAACAGACCTGATGTAGTCAGCGATCTTAACACGTTTTATAGTGAATTGGTTACTAAACTTTCAAAAGAAAGAAGCAATAAAATGTTGGATGAGTTTTTTGGACGGTTTTTGAACAATAAAACATATACATTGGGTTGTCATGGTGCTGTTTATTATTATTGCAACAATAATCCTATAAAATATAAAAATGAGCTACATAAGGCATTTAAGATAAAACATGATGGATCTGGTCAGAAGTACCATGTTTTCTTCTCGTTTATACACGAAATTGAAAATGCAACAAAAATAGACCCTGTAAACTTAGAAATATTAAATGATAGGGATTTCGTTAATGAAATTGAAAAAAAAGGATTTCTAAATGAAATAATACATACTTACGATGGCTATAAAAAGAAACCTAATTTTAAATCAAAAAGTATTTATGAATATTGGCCAATTTTGAATCGACCTACATATTTAAAGGAAAGAATAGATAACCTTTTAAAAGTAACGAACGGAAACAGTAAATAAAAGATTATTTATTGTGTTTGAAACACATCGTTATTTGCTGCAACTATAAAATGATTAGAACTAATCATTTACAAATTATTTCATCGCCGTTAGAATATATAAATCCATGTCCTAAACCATATTCGTTTCTTTTGGTACGTGTCACCCATCTTATATTTTGGCCTAAAGATTATAAGATGAAAGTACACTTAAGAAAGAGGAAATTAAGGAAGTCCACCAAATCAAATATAAGCTATAGCTTATATTTAGACATCTACAACTACGAATTTATCTCATCGCTCAGGAAATAAAAATTCCGTTGCCAAATATTGCCAACCACTGTATTTATTCTCAACCAAAATTTCTAATATTGTATTCCAGGCCTCTTTAGCTCAGTTGGTAGAGCAGCTCATTCGTAATGAGCAGGTCGCGGGTTCAAGTCCCGTGAGAGGCTCTTTTCTCACTATTTATTACTGGTCGCGGGCCCTGACGTTTCAGTCAGGATGCTGATCGAAGCATCAGCATTCAAGTCCCGTGAGAGGCTCTTTTCTTTTATTATCTCTCGTTTTGCTTTCCAACAAGTTGAAATAACACAAATAAAAACTAATGTTAATTTTAGTACAAATACGGGTTGTGTCTCAGCTCGAAGGTAATTGGAATTACAGCCAGCGAAGCTACTTCTACTCCTTCCACTTCGGCAGGTTCCCATTCGCCAGAGGTTTTATGCACAGCATCAATTGCCTGTTCTTCAAGATCCTCAACATATCGCTCAACCGGAGTTTCGATATTTGTACTTGTTGTTATAAATGGTATTGTACCATCATCATCAACAATCATTTTCACAAAAATGGTTCCTTCTACACCCCAGTCTTTTGCTCCTTCCGGATACTCAAGATTGTCCACTAATTCTTCGGATAGTGCTTCCTGTCCATGTTCGTACATCGCTTCTTTATCAATATCGTAAAATACGCCAACTTGTTCGTTGGTTTGTTTTACCATATTCCGATGACTGTTTAAGTCGAACAGCACAACTTCCAGTCGTTTTCTGTCAATCTCGTTATCAATTCCGGTTACAACCACATCTTGCACCTCACCATCTTCAATACCGTACTTAAATGTAAAAGCCGGATATTTTTCAACGATTTCCTTCAACTGATTGGTATATTCCATATCCTGATTATGCATGTCGTTGGTGGTGAAAGCCGTTTTTACCTTTTTATCCTGCGCCTGCAATGGCAATACCGCCACCGAGATCAGGAATCCAAGCGTTACTAAAAATGTTTTAAAATAAAATTGTTTTCTAAATTGTTTCATAACTAAATTTTCTCCTTTTCTGTTATTATGTGTTAAAAGTTAATTGAAACAGGCCAGCTTTCACGAACGTTTAATTCTGCTATTCGTAGCTCGTTTGCCTGCTTCAGTCTTTTGTTATAACAGTTAAAATACCGTGCCACAATTCGGAAACAATTAGCTAATTCGCCGCCATTTTATTTCTGTTTTCGCTGTTTGAATAAAGAGGTTTAACCATTTTCAGAGACACTGTATTCTCAAACATTTTAATTCCTCCATCGTACTGAACACAGGCTATTTAGAATGAATCCAAATTGAAAATTACTCAGAGAAAATGCAGTCGGCTTTTATTTTTTATTGTCGTCCGTTTACAGCGGATAAAAATAAATGTGCTACCATCTTTCCAAACTGATGTTGCCTGTGAAATCCTTCCACACTAATTCTTTGATTTTCTACACCTTGCAAATTTAAACCCATAAAAAAACCGAAGACTTTTGCCTTCGGTTTCCCTATTTTCCAATTTATTTCGCGTACTATTTCCTTTTGCCTCGATAGTCGTAAAGAACTTCTTCCAACTCGGCATTTACAGCTTCATCCGGGTTATATTCCGGCGAGTCTTTAATGGCTTCTTTTGTCATATCAACACGGGCTTCACGCTCAGAGAAACTGATCTTATCGATCACTTCAATCGGAAGAATTACTTTTTTACTCCATGGGAATAAATTATTCGTGTCAACTACAAAGTACAGTATCTGCCAGTCGGAGTCATCAATAATCAGGTCGGAAATATGCCCGAATTTATCATCGGTAGCGTTAATTCCATAACCTTTAATCTCGTTAAAACTACGCAAACTTGTGTCAATGTCTTCTTCCTTAATTACTTTACGCGGCGCTCTGAATGCTACGCCCGGATAAAAAACAACCTCGTTTCCGGCAAATGCGGCAGAATCGACCATCCAGTACGGATATTTTATTCCGTAATAATCGGCCAGCTTTCGTTCGTAAATGCGCGAAACCGGCATATCGAAACTTAAGTTTGGCGACCGTTTAATGTTGTCGATACTTAAGTTAATTTTAAACGTTTTTTCATCCCAGTCCGGTTCTCCAAGAAAATTATAGGGTACCAATACCCTGTTCGCTTTAAAGAAACTTCCCAAATCAACTTCCACATAACGTATTATCCAACTCTTTTCGTCGAATAAAAAGTCATTTACTTTTCCCTCTTCTCCATTTTTTGCTTTAATGGAATATCCTATTAACTCTCTTAAACTACGTTTCATAATAACTGATTTTATATTTTTATGTGCACTATTGCACGCTATTTCCATGTACAGTACTACTTTATTTCACGTTATACTTTTTGCAATCCGAAAATGCTTTTGTTTTTACTACCAGTTCCAAAGATGTGCCACAATAGACCTTGCAATATAACAAGCCTTCTTATCGACACTGAATTACTGATACTTACAACAACTGATTTAGCTTTATGAAGCAAGAAGAAAAATGACTATACTGTGGAAAAAAGTCACAACAAGTGTGGAGAAGTGGTACAGATTAATCGGGAACATTAATGCTTCCTGAACTTTGCACAGAAAGGGATGAGAGGAAACCAGTTGAAAAAAGCAGGCTAAAAAAGAGGGCAGAATTCCAACTAACGATATTTTACAAAACCGTTTTGAAGCCGGGGGAAGTATTTCAAAGATAGCAGATTAAACAGAAATTAATGATTCTGCTTCGCATCCTAGTAACACCTGTACATTATTACAGATATCGCCATCAGAAACAATATACCATAAATAATTACTGCCATAACTCGTTATTTTAAAGTACAATTTCAATTACGGCTTAAAACCGCGCTTGTTTCGCTTTAAATGAAATAGTTATTAAAAATACATTGTTAATATGCAGCAGGATTTTGTTGATTAGCGACTACTAAAACAAAGTGGTTAATTAAGCACAAACCATCTCTCTTATGGCATTTACTCCATTCAATCAGTGGTATTTTATGGGCGCAGTCCCATACCTAAATATTTTAGCTATGTTTTAAATCCCGATAGCATAAAATCAATACTGCAACGACTATAGCTATCACGACGCTTCCATATACAAAAATTGCCATAATAACTGGTTTTTAAATTACTAACTATTTCATTTGTTTGCCAAAGCAAAGCAGTTTGCCTTTTAAACAAATCTCCGTCAAATATTACTTTCATAATACTTCGTTTCAGTTAAGCCAATTAGTTATACGCAAAAAATGTGCAAAAAGATTACCTTTTCGTCTTTTTTAGAATATTACTATACAACGTATATAGAATAATATTACATCATGACAGGAAATATCAACTGTAGAAACCAATGTTGAATTCAGCTTTTCCGGCATTAGATGTAATTTATTTTCGTTGTTACGCAATGGACGCAGTAAACCTTAATTAGTTGTTGAAATACTGTATAATGAGAAGGGTGCTCCCGGGGACAAATGATAGCCAAACTCTTCTGTTTATGCCAAACGGTTAGGTTACCTTCAAACGAAATATGTATTGAACGCAAAGCTTTCCTCAACATAAAACTTGGGCCTTTTTCAGAAACATTGCTGATAAGGCCCATTTTTTCAATCGGGTAGGAGGAAAATAAAATAGTTTTCCTCCTACTTTATTTTCCGACCTCTCACACCACCGTACGTACGGTTCTCGTATACGGCGGTTCCTTAATTA
>NZ_FOHT01000054.1:0-19260 GCF_900111425.1 Draconibacterium orientale
AATGTGCTGTGAAAGTAAATAGGTTCATCTATATCGTTTTAACTACCTTAAAGATAATGAAATAAATCAAATTATGAGTATTTACGGATATTCAAATAAGATAACGCACTAACGCAAAATTCATTGCAAGTGTAATTATTCCATAGAAATACAAAATTATCACACCTTTCTTTTTCTCAATGGCTTTAATCAATTCTTTTTCATCGCGTTCAACAACCCATTTTTTCGAAAGTGGTTTATTTTTCTTTCTCCAGCTATTTCGCCCAATATACCCGAAACAATCGAAATTACTATTTTTCACAAACTCATAAAACTGTTTGTAGTTGTGAATTATCGGGTCGGCAATCTGATAACGTTTCCCGTCGTTAAACTCTAAAATTACAGAATGGGCCATTATGTAACGATATCCACCATAGGCGGCTGTAGCATATTGTTTGAGTTGATTTAATCTATATTGTTTCGATTTGAAAAAGAAAAAATGAAGTGTAAAGATGTCTTTTTCAAACACAACGTACTTTACTAATGTAGCGCCTGTAAGTGCATAGGCAACAATCATCAGTCCAAGCAGTAAAAGCAATCCAGCAGACCATAAATATGGATAAGACAGAGTTTTTGACATAGCAGTTAAGCCACTCATCAATAAAACGCAAACCACCAGGTTTACTATTAAAAAGGCAACTGCGTTACTCCATCTTTTATTTAAATAGAATAATTTCTTCATTGCAGTAACGAAACCATTTTTTCGGCTGCCCGTTTTGAGCATCCCGGTTCGCCCATTAACTTTTGCATTTCCCGGTAATCCGCTAAAATTCGTTCGCGATACTTTTCGTCGCCAAGTAAACAATCCAGCTCAGCACTTACTTTTTTAACGGTCATATCTTTTTGAAGCAGCTCTTTTACAGCCATTTTTCCCAAAATAATATTGGGCAGCGACACCCAGTTGATTTTTAAAACGGCAGCCATAATATAATGCACTAACACGCCGCCTTCCACTTTATAAAGTACTGTTTGCGGTACGTGAAACAAAGCCGTTTCCAGAGCTGCTGTTCCGGAGGCCACCAAAGCCGCATGTGCATTATTCAGCAAATCGTAAGTAGATTCGTACAGCACTTTTATGTTGCTGTCTTGCAAAATGCCATCGTACAATTCTTTATCAACCGACGAAACACCTGCCAGCACCACCTGGTAATCCTTCCGGCCTTCAACAGCCTTTTTCATCACAGGCAAAGTTCCTTTTATCTCCTGCACCCGACTTCCGGCCAGCAGGGCAATTATGAGGCGTTCATCCAAATTATTTTTGGCTTTAAATTCGGCTGCCGACTGCGCTGTGTTTTCAAATTCTTTGATTGAATCGAACAATGGATTTCCAACATAATTTACATCGATGCCGTGCTTTTTGTAAAATTCGGTTTCAAAGGGAAAAATGGTAAACAGTTCATCAACAAAAGCACGCACCTTTTTAACACGGTATTCTTTCCAGGCCCATAGTTTTGGCGAAATATAATAGTAAACTTTTATGTTGTTTTGTTTGGCAAATTCGGCAATTCGCAGGTTAAACCCGGGATAATCGATTAGAATGAGCACATCGGGTTTATAGTTCAGCAGGTCTTTTTTACAAAACTCCATGTTGCGTTTTATGGTTCTGATATTCAGAATCACATTCACAATACCCATAAATGCCATTTCGCGGTAATGTTTTACCAGCTTCCCGCCAACTGCCTGCATTTTATCGCCACCAAAAAAACGAAAATCAGCCGCTTTATCGGTAACTTTCAGTTCCTTCATCAGGTTTGAGCCATGCAAATCGCCCGATGCTTCGCCAGCTATAATGTAGTATCGCATATTAACCAGCTCTTGTAATTAATACCACTAAGGCATAAAGAATTGTGGCGCCCAACACACCGCGGGCCGCCTTTTCGTATTTTAACTTCAGAAAAATCCAAAAGGCACCAACATTGGTAAAAACGCACAGGCTGCCTATTTTAACAAGCGCCTGCATTCGTCTCATTCCGGCAATGTAATCGAGAAACGACATATCGTTTTCGCCGGCCAGGTAAACGATAAAAAAAATGATTAGCGGTAAAACCAGCCCGGTTAAAACGCCCACTCCAACTTTATCGTATTTATGCTGTTTGCTTTTTGGCATAGAAAACAGATTAAAACTTCCACGACTTAATTTGCTCCATGGTTTCGTAGCAAGTCATATCAACCCGAACGGGAACCACTGTGGCAAAATTATTTTCCAGTGCAAAAATATCGGTGTCTTCGGTGTCTTCATCCAAATTCTGAAAATAGCCTGAAAGCCAGTGATATTCTCGTCCGTGTGGATCGGTTCTTTTTTCAAACTCTCCCATCCACTTTCCGTGTGCCTGCCGACACACTTTAATACCTTCAGGTTTTCCCTTCGGGATATTCACATTTAAACAGGTAAACGGAGGAATACCATTCTCAATAACACTCTGAAAAACACGGGCAACAACCAGTTTGGCTTTCGAAAAATCAGCATCCGGGCTGTAATCTTCCAGCGAAAAACCAATTGACGGCACACCGTGCAAACCACCTTCAATGGCAGCCCCCATAGTTCCGCTATAAATTACGCTGATAGATGCATTGGAACCGTGGTTAATTCCCGATACCACATAATCGGGAATTCGTTCGAACAAACCGTTAAAACTAAGTTTTACGCTGTCAACCGGTGTACCGTTACATTTAAAAGTTGACACACCTTGTATTTTCTCCACAGGTGTTGCCCGCAGCGGCTGATCGACTGTAATCCCACAAGCTTTCCCCGACATGGAAACTTCGGAAGAGATAACTACAACATCGCCAAAAAATTGCATTACTTCCACCAGTTCACGCAAACCCTTTGCATGAATTCCATCGTCGTTTGTAACCAAAATTAATGGTTTTTCAGAATCGTTTTTTTGCATACGAGCAAAGATAATTAGAAAATATAATCTTGTACTATCATCGCAAATTTATAACCTGAGTTCGACTTTTAATAATTAGCAGCTACAGGAAGCCGTTCCTCCTTTCCAGGCAGCTTTTTCCATTTTCAAGAAATTTTTCTTCTCCTCAGCTTTCATTACCCGAACGATGTACTGCATTTCGAGACCTTGCGATTTCACGACATTTTCAACTGATGAAATCAGCTTATCGGCAATTGGAATATTCGGAAAAGGAAAAACAAACGTTAGTATTAAAACTTCGTCGGTGTACAATTCAATATCCTGCACCATTCCCAAATCAACCAAGGAACAATCGATTGCCGGGTGCATTACCTTCGAAATTTGCTCCTTTATTTTATTTATATCCCGCATTTTTATCTGGTCTTTTTCTGGTTTAGTAATTCTTCGCGTACCATTGTATGCCCACATTGCGGACATTTCCGGGTTGTACATTTTACCCCTTTTTCATGCGGCACTTTCGTTCCGCACTTTACACAAATACAAAATCCTCCGGGCCCGAAAGCACCACCTTTATTCAAACCTTGTCGTTGTTTTTCCATTTCGTATTACTTTATTTCCTACACCTCTCTTTGAGATCTTTTGTTCAAAATTAAAAAAAATGGTATATTTTGTGGAACACGAACAGTTTTCAGTTGTGCAAGGCACTTTCCGTTTTCAATTTTGTGTGCTAATTATCCGTGCTAAAACCAAAGAAGAAACATTAACTCTCTGTCAATTTAAACAAGTTTAAAAAGCAAACGTTTTAGTAGCTTGGCGTAAATACTAAACGTTGCACACGCCACGAAAGAAACATTTTATGCCAAAAATTCTGAATAAAAAAGAGGGAATGCAATACCGCCGTTTTGGAAAAACCGAAAAGCAACTGAGTACCATAACACTGGGAGGCATGCGTTTTAAGCACGGCTGGGACGATCCGCGACGCGAAATTCCGGAAGATACACTGGAAGAATGTTTAAATACCGTTCAGCTGGCATTTGATGCGGGCATCAACCACATTGAAACGGCCTGGGGTTACAAAAAAAGTGAAACGGTTTATGGTAAAGTTTTAAATGAAGAATTGGCCATTCCGCGTACTTCGTACCATTTAATGACCAAGGGAAATCCGATGACAGCTGATGCTACCTACGAAATGATTGAAAACCAGCTGCGCGACCTGCAAACCGATTACCTCGATTTTTATGGCTGGCACGGAATAAACACGCCCGAATTGCTGAAACAAAGTTGCAAAAGCGGCGGCCCCGTTGAAGCCCTGTTAAAACTAAAAGAGGAAGGCATTATAAAACACGTTGGTTTCAGTACGCACGCGCCGATGGAAGTAATTGTGCATGCCATTGAAACCGGGTTATTCGAATTTGTGAACCTGCATTACTACTATTTTAACCAGCGCAACCTGGCAGCGGTACAAATGGCAGAAATCCATGATTTGGGTGTTTTTATTATCTCGCCAAACGACAAAGGCGGCCAGCTGTTTAATGCTCCGGCCAAGGTAAAAAATGCGACTCACCCTTTAACCCCTATCCAGTGGAATGCACGTTTTTGTTTAAATAATCCGGCCATTCACACGCTTTCGTTCGGAATAACAGAGAAGGAACATTTTGAGGAAATGAAAGGTATTTTCCCAACCACATCGCCATGGAGCCAGGAAGATTATAAAACTAAACTAAAACTGGATAGCTTTTTATTCGACGATCCGTATGCCGTTTACGAGGGTTTTGACATGCAGAATGATCCGTCGGGGATTAACATTCCGGAAGTACTGCGTTTACGCCGACTTTGGAAATCGTATGACATGATCGATTTTGCTAAATACCGCTACAAAACCTTTAATGAAAAAAGCCACTGGTATCCGGGCGAATTGCCTACCCAAGCCAATTTAAACAAAATAGAGACAACTAAAATTCCGGCACATATTCCTCTTAAGGAGTTACTTGCCGAAACTCATCGGGTATTATTTAAACCTGAATATAAATTGGCTAAAAATTAATATCTTGCCGGTATAAACCTAAAAACCGTTAGAAATGAAATCTAAACCAATCCTTTCAATCGCAGTTATTATCATTGCATTCTTTTCTTTTTCGCAGGTTTTTGCCGGTAACTATTATCAAATTAAAGTGTATAACTTAGACAATCCCGGACAGGAAAAGCGCATAGACAACTACCTGGAAAACACTTTCATCCCGGCTGCACACGAGGCAAACATTAAACACATTGGAGTTTTCAAACCCATTGAAACCGATCCGGACTACGGTAAAAAGATATTTGTACTTATTCCTTTAAAAAACCTGGATGACATTGAAAAAATAGAGGATCAACTCAGTAGGGCTGAAATAAATTCAGCAAGTGCTGACTACATAAATGCAGCACACGACAATCCGCCATTTAATCGTGTTGAAACCATTATTTTAAGGGCATTCTCGGAAATGCCGAACTACCACAAACCGGTATTCGACACTCCAAAACAGGAACAGATCTTTCAGATAAGAAGCTACGAAGGAGCTACCGAAAAACTTTATCAGAAGAAAGTTGAGATGTTTAACGAAGGAGGCGAAGTTGCTTTATTCAACGATCTTGGGTTTAACGCCGTGTTTTTTGGCGAAGTACTGGCCGGAGCAAATATGCCGAACCTCATATACATGACTTCGTTTAAAAACATGGAGACAAATAAAAAACTGTGGGAAGCATTTGGTGCGCATCCAAAATGGGAGGAACTGAAAAACAATAAAGCGTATGCTAACACCGTTTCGCATATCGATAATTGGTTATGCCATCCAACCTCTTATTCCGATTTTTAAATAACTTTTAAGCAACTCTTAATAATCCTTAAAATAATTGCTTGTTGTGGTCAACCTCAAACAAGCCTTGCTGTTGTACCGAAATAATTTTATTTTTGCAGCATGCTTTACAACAAAGTATTTCCACATAAAAGCTCGCATACCTGGGTGGTGTTTGTACACGGCGCCGGGGGAAGTAATGTGGTCTGGTTCAGGCAGCTGCGCGAATTCAAAAAGCATTTTAATGTGCTTTTGGTTGACCTGCGCGGACATGGAAAATCGAAAAAAGAATACACACAGGCAGAGATTTATGCTTTTGATGAAATAGCTTTGGATGTTATCCGCACGATGGATCATCTGAAAATTGAGAAAGCACATTTGGTCGGCATTTCGCTGGGTTGCATTGTTATTCGCGCCATGGACAAGCTGGCTCCTGGACGTGCCGAGTCGATTATTTTAGGTGGCGCTGTGGTGCAGTTTAACAAGCGTATTAACGCACTGGTTTCGGTGGCTAAATTGCTGCAAACGATTTTCCCGTACATGTGGTTGTACAAAATCAATGCGTGGATTCTTATTCCCTATAAAAAAGATATTGTATCGCGAAAATTGTTTATTCAGGAAGCTATTCGTTTAGGTGAAAAGGAGTTCAAGAAATGGCTGCGTATGTCAACCGAAATTAAGGATAACCTGCAGGAATTTCTGATAAAAGAAGCATCGGCACCTGTTTTGTATCTGATGGGCGACCGCGATCATATGTTTTTACCAACGGTATCGAACCTGGTGAAAAAGCATTTTAATTCGAAACTGGAGATTATTAAAAACAGCGGTCACGTTTGTAATGTCGATCAGCCCGATATTTTTAACGAACGGAGTATTCAGTTTATTAAAAGCATTTCGTCTTAAACATTCAATATTCTTACAATAATTTCATGATTTCCGGGAATCACCAACAGAAATGTAAGTGAAACCAGTCGCCTGCATTTCATAAAAACAATCAGATTACCAGGCGCATACAACAACTGAGCATTGAGTAGAATTATTGAATGCGCCTTTGATTTACTTACGCATCAACCCCGGGTTTCACCCGAGGTTAATCTTATTTTATCCCTTCGGGATATGGAGCAGAATTACAACGTTTAGAAGAGTAAGTTGAACCGACGGATTTAAACTCTATGCTTATTATGGCACTGAAAGCGTCGAATGTGATTAACCCGGTGTATAACACCGGGATGAAATAACTGAAGGGAAATCGTCCGGAATAGTTAGTAGATCAAAGATTTACCGGGCTTCCGGACGAAAAATTGCAATCTTCCTTTGATCGCATGTTAAAAAAATTCCCCCCGCGAAACACGGAGGGAAAATTTCAATAGAACAATATTTTATTCAACCGACTAATGATTACGATATTCGGCAATAATCTTTTTCACATCGGTTGGCGCTACACGACCATAAACTTTTTCGCCAACGGTTACCACCGGTGCTAAACCACAGGCTCCCACGCAGCGCAGGCAGTTAATGGAGAATTTACCATCTTCGGTCGATTCGCCCACTTCCACTTTCAGCTGGCGTTTAAATTCGTTTAGCACCTGCTCGGAACCACGAACATAACAGGCGGTTCCCATACAAATCGATATCGGGTTTTCGCCCTGCGGAATCATCGTAAAGAAGCTGTAAAAAGTAACAACACCATAAACTTTCGCCACCGATGTTTTTAACTCTTTAGCGATAACTTCCTGCACTTCGGCAGGTAAATAACCTAATTTGCTTTGCACCTGGTGAAGTACATTTATCAGCTCGCTTTCCTTATTTTCAAACTCCTTGCAAATATCTTTTATGAGTTGTACTGTATTCTCTGCTAATTTAATTTTTGGCATGATTATTTGTTTAACTCGTTAATTCTAAATAGTAAAAAATTCAATTCTTTCAACAAATGGCCAATGACCACTACGTCCTGTCGAAATATTCGGTGTGCAACAGATGATGTGCTTTTTCACTCATCGGCTCACCCAGGAACTTTTCATACAACTCAATAATATGTGGATTTTCGTGCGACTTGCGC
Source organism: Draconibacterium orientale (assembly GCF_900111425.1). Lineage (NCBI taxonomy): Bacteria > Pseudomonadati > Bacteroidota > Bacteroidia > Marinilabiliales > Prolixibacteraceae > Draconibacterium > Draconibacterium orientale. Next base: position 7,800 of record NZ_FOHT01000054.1, read on the forward strand.
AAGGTTTTGTTCTTGTCTTCCTGGTACAGGGCAGCCTGGCGTTTTTTCAAAATGCCTGCATCGCCATGATGATACGGCTGACCTCCACCACCGATACATCCACCGGGGCAGCTCATTATTTCAATGGCGTGAAATTCGCTTTTACCGGCCTGAATATCTTCCAGCAGTTTTCGTGCGTTACCCAAACCATGAGCAATTCCAATTTTTATCGGTAATCCGTCAAAATCGATAGTCGCTTCACGAATGCCTTCCATTCCACGCAGCTCATCAAAATCCAATCGTGGCAATTCCTTTTTCGTGTGAATTTCATACGCCGTACGAACTGCTGCCTCGATTACACCACCGGTTGTTCCGAAAATTACTCCGGCACCGGTTGATTCTCCCAGCGGATTATCAAAGTCTTCGTTTGGCAGTGATTTAAATTCAATATTTGAAAGTTTGATCAGTGCTGCCAACTCGCGGGTTGTAATGGCATGATCAACATCCGGATTATCGTTGGTTTTAAACTCATCGCGGCCACACTCGTATTTTTTAGCCACGCATGGCATAATCGAAACCACCACCAAATCTTCGCGTTTAATTCCCAGCTGATCGGCAAAATAAGTTTTGGCAATTGCGCCAAACATCTGCTGTGGCGATCGTGCTGTTGAAGGAATATCTTTCATTTCCGGGAACTGGTGCTCGAAGAATTTCACCCACGCCGGACAACACGAAGTTAGAATAGGAAGTTTTACATCTTTATCGCCGGCCAAGTGTTTTCCCAAACGATTCAGCAACTCGGTGCCTTCTTCCATAATGGTAAGGTCGGCAGCAAAGTCGGTATCAAAAACATGATCGAATCCCAAACGGCGCAAAGCGGCCACCATTTTTCCGGTTACCAGCGATCCGGCTTCCATTCCAAACTCCTCGCCCAAAGCTGCACGCACAGCCGGAGCAGTTTGTACAATAACTGTTTTTGTAGGATCAGAAAGCGCACGAATCACTTTTCCGGTTTCGTCAACTTCAGTTAAGGCTCCCGTTGGACAAACGGCCACACACTGGCCGCAATAGGTACACACCGAATGATCGAGGTTCATTTCGAAAGCCGGCGAAACAACCGATTCAAATCCACGGTTAATGGCCGATAAAACGCCAACGGTTTGCACCTCGTTACACATGGTTTCGCAGCGGCGGCACATAATACATTTGTCCACCTCGCGAATAATTGCCGGCGAAGTATCTTCGCGGTAAGTCGACTGCTCGCCTTTGTAATGGATTTCGCGAATTCCGAGGTTGTGCGCCAGATCCTGCAATTCGCAGTTGCCCGATTTGGCACAAATCAAACAGTCGAAAGGATGATCGGAAAGAATCAATTCCATTACTGTTCGGCGTGCATTTATTACCCGCATCGAGTGGGTATTAATTTTCATTCCCTCACTCACATCGGTACAACAAGCCGGTGCCAGGTTTCTTCTTCCTTCCACCTCAACCACGCAAATACGGCAGCCGCCCGGTTTGTTTTCAATATTCAGGTCATCCAGTTTCATGTGGCACAGCGTTGGAATATGCATGCCAACACCCGATGCCGCTTCAAGAATTGTGGTTCCCGATTTTACCACAACCGGTTTATTATCAATTGTAAGATTTACTATATCCATAATTTCCAGTTTTCTGATTAGGTTAGGGTTATTGCATTGAATTTACATTTCTCGTAACACACGCCACACTTAATACACAAAGTTTGGTCGATGTAATGTGGCTGGCGACGCTCGCCGGAAATAGCTCCTACCGGGCAATTGCGGAAACACAATGTACAACCGGTACACAGATCTTCAACAATATCGTAACGCAACAGCGATTTACACTGCCCCGCCGGACATTTTCCGTCGAGTACGTGAGCCTTGTATTCATCTTCAAAATTTTTTATGGTTGAAAGCACCGGGTTTGGCGAAGTTTGTCCCAAACCACAAAGAGCCGTATCTTTAATTACCACACTTAATTCTTTCAACTTCTCAATATCCTGCTCTTCTCCCTTCCCCTGGGTAATTTTATCCAGCAATTCGTAAAGGCGTTTGTTTCCAACACGGCATGGTGTACATTTTCCGCACGACTCTTCCAGGGTAAAATCCAAATAGAATTTTGCAATGGAAACCATACAGTCGTTCTCGTCCATTACGATCATTCCACCCGATCCCATCATCGATCCGGACGCCAGCAGGTTATCGTAATCAATTGGTAAATCCAGGAAATCTTTAGTTAAACACCCTCCCGACGGGCCACCGGTTTGAACGGCTTTAAATTCTTTTCCGTCTTTTATACCACCACCAATATCGTAAATCACTTCGCGTAGTGTTGTTCCCATCGGCACCTCTATCAAACCAACATTGTTGATCTTTCCGGCCAGGGCAAACACTTTTGTTCCTTTTGATTTTTCGGTACCAATTTTACTGAACCATTCGGCACCTTTATTCAGAATTACCGGAATGTTTGCAAAAGTTTCCACATTATTCACGTTGGTAGGTTTTCCCATATAACCTGAAACGGATGGGAACGGCGGTTTGAAAGTTGGCTCGCCACGTAAACCTTCCATCGAGTGGATCAGGGCAGTTTCTTCGCCACAAACAAAAGCTCCGGCTCCATAGCGCAATTCAATATGAAAATTAAACCCTGTTCCTAAAATATCATCACCAATCAAACCGTACTCTTCGGCTTGTTTAATAGCGATTTTTAAACGCTGAATGGCCAGCGGATATTCGGCGCGAATATAAACCAGCCCTTTATCGGCGCCAATACAATAACCACAAATGGCCATTGCCTCCAGCACCGAGTGCGGATCGCCCTCTAAAATGGAGCGGTCCATAAATGCACCGGGGTCGCCCTCATCGGCATTACAAACTACGTATTTCTGATCGTTTTCTACATTTTTGGTAATCTCCCATTTCAATCCTGTTGGAAAACCACCACCACCGCGGCCGCGCAAACCGGAGTCTTTCACCTCCTTAATGACTTCTTCGGGAGTTCGTTCCGACAAACATTTTCCCAAAGCCTGGTAACCATCTCGGGCAATGTATTCGTCGATATTTTCAGGATTAATAAAACCACAGTTTTTTAAGGCGATACGGATTTGCTTTTTGTAAAAATCCATGCCTTTTGAATCGCTGATCTGCTCATCGTTAGTAGGATCGGTATATAGCAATCGTTTTACCAGCCGGCCTTTTACAATGTGTTCCTCAACAATTTCAACCACATCGTTTGGCGTAACCTGCACATAAAAAGTGTTGTCGGGCAATACTTTTACAATGGGTCCCTTTTCGCAAAAACCAAAACAACCGGTCAGTACCACCTGAACTTCATCTGCGAGTCCAAGGTCGTGAATCAGTTGGTTTAGCCTTTTTTTAATTTCGTCGCTTTCCGATGCTTTACACCCGGTACCGCCACAAATTAAAAGATGCATTTTATAGTCAGTCATAGTTTTCGGTTTATAGTTTTTTTAATCGTCTATGGTTCTAAAACTTACCGGTATAATTCCATCGACCAGCTCGCCACGCTTGATGTATTTATCAATTATTTCGTGAACCTTTTCTTTGTTAACATGTCCGTAAACCAGCGGTTCTTTTCCCGGCAGTTTTACTTCAACAGTTGGTTCTGCATAACAATAGCCCATGCATCCGGTTTGTGTAACCACCGCATCAATAGCCTCTTGTTCCAGCTCTTCCACAAAATATTTCATGGTTTCTTTTGCACCCGATGCAATACCACATGTGGCCATACCCACTTTCACCTGCACAACCTGATCAGGGTTTGCACTGTTTTCCCTGAGTTTGATTTTCGACTGCGCTTCTTCTTTCATTTTCCGAAGGTCAGCCAGTGTTTTAATTTTAGTCATATCGCTTTATCGTTTAATCGTTATTATTTTGTTATCCCTATTTCTTCCAAATTCGATTTTATCAACTCCAAAATCCCTTCGCGTATTTCCTTTTGCTGATACGAAACATCGCCCAGCACTTCTTTCAACTCATCGGAACTTATTTGGAACCCGCCCTTTTCGGTTTTATGGCGGTACACCAAATTTCCATCGGTGTAGCTTAAAAACATCAGGTACAAGGTTTCCCAAATGTCGCCCAAGGGTGGTCGGTCGATATTCGACAGCTGAAAACGGGCGGTTAAAACGGTACCCACATTTAGCTCCGATTCGAGCGAAAAACTACCACCGGCAGCCTCAGCATTATGCTTTAAAAGCGGAATGCCCAAACCCACTTTTCGGGTTGTTCGCGATGTAAAGAACGGATTTATGGCTTTGGCCAGCGTTTCTTTGCTCATTCCGCAGCCATTGTCTCTGATTATTAAGGAATAAAGATCTGTTATTTTATCCTCCTCAACTATGATTTCAATCAATGTCGATTTTGCGCTAACCGAGTTCTGCACAATATCCAGAATATGTTCCGACAGTGTTTTCATACAATTTCAACAAATCTACTATCTCGCTGATTCAGAGCCTTTTTCACCTCACAAAAAGTTAATTCATGAATATTAAAAACGGAATACCGGGTACCAATCTGTTCCAAAAAATGAGCATCTGAATTGTAAATCAGCGAAATTTTATCGTCTATATCATAATGTTTTCGAACATGTTTTTCGCTGGTTTTTCCGGTAATTCCCATGGCGTCGAATTCAAGATCGGTTGGCACAAACCCCAGGTGGCTATATAAACCGTTTAGCGGACGGTTAACATGCGCCGGAATAAAAATACCGCCTAACTCGTACACATACTTTTGAACCGACGAAATACCTTTTTTTAATGCAGATGTGAGGTAATACGGAACCAGCTCCAACACGTTTTCGTTTTCATCAACAACCGGCTGATAACCAAAGTGCCCGTCGGGGTTTGGAATGCGGGTAATGTTCTGCTCCAAATACTGCTGAAATTGATCCAGAGCTTCATCGTTTTCGAAAAATGCCAGGCAGTGTACTTCTTCTTTGGTAGTAACTTCTGCACCGGTAAGCACCAGAATTCCTTTCTCGCGGGCCAAATCGCGAATTACTTTAGCATTGAGGGTCGAATTATGATCGGTAATTCCAATAATATGCAATCCTGCCTCCCGGGCTTGTTCCACAATTTTACGGGGAGCCATTTCCAGGTCGGCACAGGGCGAAAGTACGGTATGAATATGTAGGTCGGCCCTGAATTTTTGCATCGGATTACGTTAAGGTAATGAATAAATTTCCTGCCATTTCAAAGGTGGCTTTATCGGTTCCCAGCACGGGAATTCCTTCTTCGTTACTGCGCTCGAAGGTGTCTTCTTCTGGCTCAAAACCCTTTACCAGAATTACAGCAGCCAGCTCTTTCAATGAGGCAATGGCCATTACATTCTGGTGCGTTTGCAGCGTAATCCACACCTGCCCTTCCTGCGCATTTCCCATTACATCGCTCAGCAGATCGGAAACGTACCCGCCTGAAATTTCATTCTCTAATCCGGATTCGCCGGAAAAAACTTTTAGTCCAAATTTTTCAACCAGTTCAGAAACCTTCATTTCTACCTCCTCTTCTGTTACAGTCAGCGTCAAAACGATTTTTCCCCCAGGCTTTTTCCAGGTTCTTTGTCGCTTTTTCGATGGTTATTTTATTTTCGTTTAAGTATCGGTTTTGCAAGAAAACACAATCGGTCATTTTTGCTTTGCCCTGCACCATATCTTCGGCCAGTGCGTGGCAGTTAGGTGCACCACACCCTCCGCAGTCGATTCCCGGCAGCTGGCATAAAATCCGTTCTACTTTCTGCATTTTATCTAATGCTTTCAGCCGGTCGGTATCCAGGGCAAAAACATAGCGGGGTTCAATGGGCTCGGCTTTCATTTTATCTTTTATTCCCAGGCAACTTACTGCCGAAATATCGATTGATGAGGCATGCGGATAACGTTTCGATCGTTTTTGCAGCCGTTCAACAGTTAAGAACCGATTGCCGGTAAGCAAAATTCCGCCGGCACATCCCTGATGACAGGATTTCAGTTCCAGAAAATCGAGTTCCGGAACCTCGTCGTTTTCCATGCGCTCCAGAATTTTAACCACATTGTGTATGCCGTCAACCGCCATCGAGTTGCGTTTAAAGTGCCTTGCTTCGCCACGCGGAAGACTCCACAAAATTCCATCGAGCGTAAGGTTTTTGCGCAACGGAGCCGTGTCGGTTTTTTCTTCCTTTTCGATTACCCGCATAATATGATTGTACAAATCGCTCATTTTTATCAGGCCATCCACTGCCGACACCTCTTCGCCCATAGGCCGTTTTACAGCCGCCATTTTAGCCGAACAGGGCGACACGTAGAAAGTGCCTATTTCTTCGCGTTTAGCGCCTTCTTTGGCCAACAGTTCAATGGCATGGCAAGCCGCCAAATCGTGCGGCGCTTTTACCGGCACAATATTTTCAACCAACGAAGGGTAACGCGATTGAATTAAACGAACAATAGCAGGGCAAAACGATGAGATCATTGGTTTATGGCTCGATTCTTTTACTTCCTGCTTTATTTCATCAATCAGCAACCCGATGGGCTGTTCCACCTCGAAAATATGCGTAAACCCGAGTTTCAACAGTGCTTCGTAGATTTTTCCTTCTGTATAAGTTTCGGGAAACTGCCCGATCATTACCGACGGAAAAAGCACCACCCGGTATTTGTATTTATTCAGTTGCTCCAAACTATCGTGCTCCACATAAAAAGCATCAACCGGACAGGCGCGCAGGCAGTTTCCGCAATCCACACAACGATCTGCATTTATTTTTGCCACTCCCCCACGTATCCGGATTGCCTCGGTTGGACAGGATTTCATGCAGTGCGTACAGCCCGTGCATTTATCCGTATCAACTGTTATGGCATGATATTTTTCAACAACCTTCATCTCCTAAAAATTATTTCTGAAAGTTAAAACTGTTCCCACTCCTAACTCGCTCTCAATCGTAAACTCATCGGTGTTCCGGTTAATATTCGGCAGGCCCATTCCTGCGCCAAAACCCATATTCCGAACGGCTTTGGTTGCGGTTGAATAGCCTTCCTGCATTGCTTTTTCAATATCTTCAATACCGGGGCCGTTATCTTGTACGATTACAGTAATTCCTGTTCCGTCGATTTCGGCCAGCATTTTTCCTCCAACAGAGTGAGCAACAACATTTACCTCGGCCTCGTAAATGGCCACCACAATTCGTTTAATCACTTTCGGATCAACCTGCAATTGTTTCAGCATTTTTTTTATTCGGCTCGAAGCTCTTCCTGCCTTGCTAAAATCGCCACTCGCTATGTCAAATTCCAGTTTCATTAATAAACCGGGGCTAAACCGTTTTTAAACAGCACCCCGCCCGAACGGTATATAGAATAAGGTGTTTCTAACAGCACCAGGCCTGTTTCGTTGGCCAGCTCGATCATTTCGGGTGTTGCTCTTTTATTTCGTGCAAGCAACACCACCTCAATGTCGGCCATTTCGGCAGTACGAACAAGCTGCAAATTAGCCAGTCCTGTAATTAGAAGTATATGCTCCGTGTCAAGCGTTAAAACATCACTCATCAGGTCGGAACTAAAAGCTCTCAACAAGTTATGGTTTTTTTCCGTGTCTCCGGCAACCACTTTTGCGTTGGTTAATTCAATAATTTCAGATAATTTCACTTGGTTAGTTTAATACTTGACGCAAAGATAATTCTACCACTACTTTTTTTAACTGCTTCAAGTCAAGTTATATCAAATTTATAATGAATAAAAACAAGCCCTATTTGTCTCTAATTCTGTTGGATGGATTTTCAGAAATCTGTTTTAAAACAATTCCAAAAAATATAAAGCGCCTGAGGTTTTAAATGCCTTGTAAAATGCGTATTTTTCTGTGGTAAAACTTGAAAAAACGAAACATGATTTACGATAAAGAATCATTTCTGACCGGCAACATTGAAGACCCGGCCATTCATCAGAAGATTATTGACGCGCTGCCCATTCCAATTTTTTACCGTAATACCGAAGGCATTTACCTGATGTGTAACGCGGCACACGAAAAATTCACGGGTAAAACAAAAGAACAAATACTTGGTAAACCCTTACACGAAGTTCATGTAAAAGAAACGGCAGATAAATATTGGGCACAGGACAGAATACTGATTGCCAACCCCGATGTGCAGGTATATAACACACAGGTGCGCCATGGCGACGGCACTTCGCACCACGTTATTCTGAATAAAGCAGTTATCCGCGATAACGAGAATAAAATAGTTGGAATTGTGGGTTCGATAAACGACATAACCGAACTGAAGAAAACCGAAAAACGCCTGGAGAAAGCGCAGGAAACCATGCAGGTTTCGTCGCAAATGATACATAAAATATCGTCGGGAATTGTGATGGTGGACAGCAATTTTAAAATCGTGGATTCCAATGAATATTTTGCTAAACTAATGGGCGAAGACACCGAGGATTTGTACGAAACTATTCCCGGACTCACGGGCGCCGATGTAAAAGGACTGGTGCCCGATGTGATTTACAAAATGATATCGAGCGTTCTTACATCGGGCGATGAAGTGGCTGAACGCGACTTAAAATTCAACAATAAATTAATGCATGTTTCGGTACGAACGCTTTACAAAAACAAAGTTGTTGGCGTTGTTTTCCGCGATATGTCGGCGCCAATGCTGGTTCAGGACGAAATTATTAACCGTGCCCGAAAAATCAACAAACAAAATATTGAAACGGTACAAAAAATCGCCTTCCTGTTGGGCGAAAATGCTGCAGAGACAGAAGAATTGCTCAACTCCATAATTGAAACCTACCGCTATGGTGACGACGACAAATCCTGATTATCATGTTGAAATAGAGTTTCAGCAAAAGCGGCCGAAAGGCGAAATTGCCTGTGGCGACGTGTTTCAGTCGAGCATTATTCGCGAAGAAGGACGCACCATTCTGGTATTAAGCGACGGCATCGGACACGGAATTAAAGCGAGTGTTTTGGCTACACTAACTTCCACCATGGCTTTAAAATATTCGCAGCTGCACACCAAACCCGAAATAGCCGCTCGAATAATTATGGAAACTCTTCCCAAAAGCAGCGACGGGAAAGAAAGCTATGCCACATTTACCATTATTGAGCTGGACGGCGAAGGACACGTGCGAATTGTAAATTACGACAACCCGGGAATTTTGGTGCTTCGGAACGGAGTTGCTATGCGGGGCAAAGAATACAACCTCACCATTGAAGGCAAGGAAAACCAGGGCAAAGTACTGCACTGCAAGGAATTTACCGCACGCAAAGAAGACCGCATAATTTTCATGTCCGACGGTGTTCCCCAGTCAGGCCTCGGAAACCAGCGCTATCCGCTGGGCTGGGGAATGAAAAACATCGAGGATTTTGCGCTGAACCAGATCAAACGAATGCCCGATATTTCGGCTACAAAACTGGCACGAAAAATTGTTAACCAGGCCGTAATGAACGATCAGTTTTCGGTAAAAGACGACACCAGCTGCGGTGTAATGTATTTTCGCGAACCGCGTAAATTTATGCTCATCACCGGCCCGCCTTTTTACAAAATAAAAGACTACGATTTTGTGGGCCGCATCCAGGGTTTCTACGGGAAGAAAATTATTTGCGGAGGAACCACGGCCGAAATTATTGCCCGCGAACTTGATCTTACGGTTGAAATTCAACATGGCAATAAAAACCTGGACAAATTACCGCCAACAGCAAAAATGCAGGGTTTTGAAATGGTTACGGAAGGAATTCTAACCCTGGGAAAAGTGGAAGAAATATTGGAAAATTACGACAGTGACACCCGACTCAAAGACAGCCCTCCGGAAGAAATTGTGAAACTTTTACTGCAGCACGACTGCATCGATATTATCGTTGGAACCCGTATTAACTGGGCACACCAGGATCCGGAACAACCACTGGAACTTGAACTTCGGAAATTCGTTGTTAAACGCATTGTTAAATTACTGATACACAAATTCTTTAAAAAGGTGAAGATCGAATACATATAAATACAAAAGAAAGAAGAACCCGAATTGACTGAACAAAGCAGCCCGAATTTCGTACTACTACTGACGGCCTTCCCCATGATTAGAACAGTGATTCTTTCAAAACAAAAACAAGACCGGATATGAAAACAATTTTTACCATCTTATTCTCGATCCTTTTCCTGACTTCGTATGGGCAAATTAAACGTTTTTTAGTGCAGGGACAGGTAGTGGATCAAAACGACAACCCAATTAGCGATGTCTATATTGTTAATCTCGACAACCACGAAAAAGACATCAGCCATAAAAATGGTGTATTTTCAGTTTGGGTTTCACCAGGCGATTCACTGGTATTTTCGCATATTTCGTATTTCCGAAAAATAGTTTCGGTACACACACTGCTTGTTAATCCAAAAGTGGAGCTGGTTTCCGAAAATGTTGATATTCCGGAGATTATTGTATCGCCCCAACAGGTTTCAGAAATGGACAAGGCTGAGCAAAACCTTGCTTTTATGAAAGACTACAATCCGCCTGTTAAATTTCGTATGGCGGAAGAGGAAAGCGATCCGGTTTCCGTGATCATGACCGAACATAACGATTTGATGCGATCCGAGGCTTCATCGATAAGCATTTTCCGTTTTTCTCCCTCCGAAAATGTTGGTAAACTTTTTACCCTATGGAAAAAAGATCAATCGGATGATTATTCTTCTACTCGCAAAACCCGCGAGGAACTGGAAAAAAAGAAAAACAAGTAAGAAGAATTCAGTCCAAATTTACTTTTCGCCCCTGCAATTAGTCTCATTTACAACTCCACACAAACTTTTGGCCATTCCGACTGTTCTTTAGAAGTAAAAAAGAAAAATATGAAAAAGCTAATTCTCATCAACGTATTACTACTGGCAGCAATTACAACTTTTGCGCAAAGTTCGCTACACGATTTTGTAGTAAAAGATATTGAAGGAAACGATTTTAACCTCTCCTCATTGAAAGGGAAAAAAGTATTGGTTGTAAACACGGCTTCAAAATGCGGGTTAACTCCACAGTTTGAACAACTACAGAGTGTTTTTGAGCAATATGGTGGCGATGATTTTGTGATTATCGGATTTCCGGCCAATAATTTTGCCAACCAGGAGCCGAAAAGCAACTCCGAAATTGTTGAATTTTGTGAAATGAATTATGGTGTTACTTTCCCAATGATGTCGAAAATTTCGGTGAAAGGCGATGACATGCATCCGCTATACCAGTGGCTGACTCAGAAAAGTAAAAACGGAAAACAGGATTCGGAAGTTAGCTGGAACTTTCAAAAATACCTGATTGATGAAAACGGAAAATTAGTTGATGTAATTAAACCCAAAGTAAAACCTGATGATGCTAAAATCATTAGCTGGATTACACATTAATTACAGAAATACATATAATTAATCGAGTAGGAGGAAAATAAAATAGTTTTCCTCCTACTTTATTTTCCGACCTCTCACACCACCGTACGTACGGTTCTCGTATACGGCGGTTCCTT
>NZ_FOHT01000019.1:0-102185 GCF_900111425.1 Draconibacterium orientale
TGCTGTCTGACTTGCAGTTAATGATGCAATGCCGGTATTATCGGTACTTCCACCATCTATATCGGCTGCACCAATTGTAGCATTTCCCGAGCCGTCAAGCTGGATTGTAATATTTTGGCATACTGCTGTTGGTGGGGCAGAATCCACTATTGTTACAGTTGCTGTGCAATTATCGGTATTGCCATTGTCATCGGTTACGGTCAGGGTTACGGAATTGGCTCCAAGATCTGCAGATGTAAAGCTATTGGGAACAACTGTCCTTGATGCTATTCCGCAATTATCTGTACTTCCACCATCAACAGCTGCACCGGAGATAGTAGCATTGCCCGTTCCATCAAGAGAAACAGTAATGTTCTGGCAAACGGCTGTTGGATTTATATTGTCCTGAACAGTAACAGTAGCAGTACAGGTTGATACAGTATTATCAGTGGCGGTTACAGTTAAAATAACGTTGTTATCACCAATATTTGTACAATCAAATGTTGTCTTATCCAATTCAAGAGATGCGATTCCACTTGGATCATTTGAGCCGTAATCTATCTCCTCAGGGGAAATAGTTACTGTTCCTGTTGCATCCAACTCAACAGTGATGTTCTGACAAAGTGCTGACGGTGCAGGTGCGACATTATCTTCAACGGTTATTTTTGCTGCATAGGTTGAGACATTGATATTGTTTTCGGTTACGGAAAGGGTTGGACACCCTTCAGGTAAAAGAGCCTCAGCGAGATTTGGTGATTTATTGGTGCCCGAATACAAATCATTACCCGTTGAGATTATATTTTCAGAAAAAACTGTTTGAGTAATAATTAGAAAAATTATTACCAGATGCGTTGCCATTATTTTCATATCAAACCGCTTAGTCAACTTAAAAGTTGGTTGTTAGCAAATGGGATCGCTCTGGAAGCAAAAGAATATCGGGTAAGAATTCTTTAGTGCTTTTTGGCAAGGTTCAGAAATCTGAATAACTTGTTTTATCACTTTTCGTTTTTCAATTTACAAAATTGACACGATAATTGCTAAAAAATATATTTAAACTAATTCCCTGTAACTTTTGAATGTGTTTTCAACGGCATTGTAAACGACTTTATTAGTTGTCTGTTTCCTAAATAAGCGTTATCGAAATTTCTGTTCTACCGGGTTTCTTTGCAGCGAATATCAAAATCTTTTTGTTGAGCCGGCGGTAAAGAAAGTTTATCGAATTAAAAATAGTACAAAATACAAATGACATTAAATACGTAGCTGAATTTTTTAGCTTCCTGATAGTTGGAGTGGTAAATACAGGACGTGCTTTGTATCCCGGTTGGCTGTTGCGTTTTCCGCCTAAAGGTAACTTTCTGCTGCACTAATGACGCTTTTTGTTTAGCGGGCCTGTTAGCGAAGTACCGACCATTGACAGATATAGCGATGAAAATGTTAAATTTGACCTGAATATTTTTTTATCAAAAAAAGGTTGGTTTACCGTAAAATGATTAGTTTTTTCAAATGGTAACCGGTTTTGTACAGCCATCCTTGTATTTCTAAATAAACAAAATGAATACTACAAAAATTGCAATTGTCCTGTTTGTGCTACTTCTGCAAACTCAGTTCGGATACGCTCAAAACCAAATTCCTTATTTGAAAAAATCGGGAGCTAAAACGCATCTGGTTGTTGATGGAAAACCATTTATTGTTTTAGGAGGAGAGTTAGGCAATTCGTCTTTTACATCAACAGCGTACATGAAACCTCATTGGGAGACGTTAAAAGCGATGAACCTAAATACAATTCTCGCACCCGTTTATTGGGAATTGATTGAACCCAAAGAGGGACAATTTGATTTTAAATTATTCGACGAGCTTTTGGCGGAGACCCGAAAAAACGATATGAAACTGGTTATCCTTTGGTTTGGTTCGTGGAAAAACAGCATGAGTAGCCATGTGCCATCGTGGGTAAAACAAAACCAGGACAAATATCCACGAGCCATTGATGAAAGAGGTGTAAGCCAGGAAATACTAACCCCATTTAGCGAAAACAATCTGCAGGCTGATTTAAATGCTTTTAAAGCGCTAATGAAACACATTAAACAAGTAGATAGCGAACAGCAAACAGTTATTATGGTGCAGCCCGAGAATGAAATTGGAATGTTACCGTCGGCCAGGGATTATCACCCGTTGGCCAATCAGCTTTTCAATAGCCAGGTTCCCACTGAATTAACCGATTATTTGCAGAATAACAAAGAAAACTTAGTTCCTGAATTTTTGAGTATCTGGCGAAAAAACGGTTATAAAACAGAAGGTAGCTGGGAAGAGGTTTTTGGTCCGGGCTATGCAACTGATGAATTATTTATGGCCTGGTATTTTGCTAAATTTACCGAGGAAATAACCCGGGCAGGAAAAGAAATTTACCCCTTGCCCATGTATGTGAATGCCGCATTAATACGGCCGGGTAAAATTCCCGGAGAATATCCCAGTGCCGGCCCGCTACCACATTTAATGGATATTTGGAAGGCCGGAGCACCTTCTGTCGATATGCTTTCGCCCGATTTCTACACGCCCGATTTTGAGTACTGGAACGACCTTTATGTGCGCCAAAATAATCCGCTCTTTATTCCCGAACACCGTTTTGATAATACTGTAGGTGCAAAAGCATTGTTTGCAATTGGTCATTATGAAGCTATCGGGTTTTCCCCATTCGCCATCGAAAGTACTATAAATACGGAACTGGCGAATGCCTATAATTTAATCAGGCAACTTCATCCTTTAATAACTGAAAACTTTGGCCGTAATAAACTGGAAGGTGTTTTGCTCGATAAAGATAAAATACTAAGCACCGTTGTTTTGGGCGATTACGAATTTTCGTTTAAAAACAGTTACACCTTAGGCTGGGAGGCAGGAGCTACAAATGATGTTTGGGATTCAGGTGGCGCACTAATTGTTCAAACCGATACGAATGAGTTTTATATTGCCGGCTCGGGAGTTGTGGTTACGTTTAAAAACTGGAAGAAGAGGAACAAAATTGTTGGCATTTTAAAGTGCGAGGAAGGTAGTTTTGAAAACGGAGACTGGAAGGTGTTACGCCACCTTAACGGCGACCAAACCCACCAGGGACGACACGTACGAATTAGCCACGGAGATTATTCTATTCAGCGAATTCAATTGTACGAATATGAATAAACGATTCAGTGACCAACTTTTACCAATGCCGAGTGACTAAAACCATTTCTTCATGTGGTTCAAAAGCCTGGGGCGGCATAGTTGTTTTTCGCAACCCGACTGTTTTGTTTTGTGGATTAAACTTCAGATAATTACCTTTGTTAAAATGGTAAACGTAATTGAAATGAATGCTGCTGAAATAAAATTAGACTTATTTAGAAGGATTGATAATTTATCTGGCGCACAGCTTAAACTGGTTTATAATGAGATTGTAAGCCTGCTTAATGCTGAAAATGAATATAATCTAACAGACGAAGAAGTAAATGCGGTAGAGGAGGCTTTAACTGACAGCCAAAATAATAACGTTTATTCATCGGATGAGGTAAAAACCGAAGCACAAAAAAGATACCCCAACTTAAAATTTAAATGAGACAGATACGCTGGACAAACAAAGCCAGACTTGATTATTTTGAGAATGTTGATTACCTGTTAAAGCATTGGTCGGAAAAAGAAGCACAGAATTTTATCGACGAAGTTTACCATATCGAGTTTCTTTTAAAGCAGGGGAATATTGATTTTCAGCCTACCAACTATTCCGGTGTAAAACGTTTGGTTATCAGAAAGAAAATCACATTATTTTACAGGACTGTAAATGATAATACAGTGGAGTTTTTAAGGTTTTGGAATAATCATCAGAACCTGAAAACGTTAGACCTGGATTAATATTACGTCTCACAACTGTATGTTTTATTAATCTTTAACGAAATATGCAATTCAGTTTTCATCGTTTAAAATAGGCTGAATCTTTGGTTCTTTTACCAATGCCCAATAACTAAAACCGTTTCCCCCACCACTTCTTCAAACGCTCCAGTATTTTCAGCTCGGCTGCGTTGTTTTGTGGCTGGTAAAGGCGGTTATTTTTAATTTCTTTTGGAAGGAAATCCTGCTCCACGAAATTACCGTCGTAGGCGTGGGCATATTTGTAATCTTTTCCGTAACCAATTTCTTTCATCAACTTGGTAGGTGCATTTCGTATGTGTAGCGGCACCGGAAGATCGCCCGTTTGTTTTACCAGTGCAATGGCATTATTTATGGCTTCGTAGGCCGAATTACTTTTTGGCGAGGTAGCCAGGTAAATGGTACATTCCGATAAAATAATGCGTGCTTCGGGCATCCCGATTTTATGCACGGCATCGAAAGTGTTTTGTGCCATCAATATTGCATTCGGGTTGGCCAGACCAACATCTTCGGCGGACAGAATCAGCAAACGGCGGGCAATAAATTTAATGTCTTCGCCCCCTTCCAGCATTCGCGCCAGCCAGTAAACCGCCGCATCCGGATCGCCACCACGGATACTTTTTATAAATGCCGAAATAATATCGTAGTGCATTTCGCCTTTCTTGTCGTATATCGAAAGGTTTTTCTGCAGCTTGTCGGTTACTTTTTTATCGGTAATAACAATGTTGTCGCTGTCTTCGCCAAGTGTAACCAGTTCCAGTACATTTAACAGTTTCCGCGCATCGCCGCCCGAATAACGCAATATCGCCGAATCTTCGCGCAGTGTAATCTTTTTCTCCTTAAGAACGGTATCTTTTTTTGAGGCTTGTTTGATGATCTTTAACAAAGCAGCTTTATCCAAATGATCCAGAATATACACCTGGCAACGCGAAAGCAGGGGAGAGATCACCTCGAACGAAGGATTTTCGGTTGTAGCGCCAATTAATGTTATGGTACCATCCTCAACAGCTCCCAGCAACGAATCTTGCTGCGATTTACTAAAACGGTGTATCTCGTCGATAAACAATATCGGGTTTGGACGACTGAAAAACGCTTGTTTTTTGGCTTTGTCAATTACATCGCGAATATCTTTTACGCCCGAGTTTATGGCGCTAAGCGTGTAAAATGGCCGGTCAAGCGTGTTGGCAATTATCCGTGCAAGTGTGGTTTTTCCCACTCCCGGAGGGCCCCACAAAATCAACGAAGTTATTTTGCCCGAATCAATCAGTTTGCGCAAAACAGCATCCTTTCCAACAAGGTGTTCCTGCCCGATGTAGTCGTCTAATGTTTTTGGTCGTAAGCGTTCTGCTAGTGGCTGATTCATAATTTAAGGCAAAAGTAAAAAGTACTAAGTCAAAAGTGAAAAGGCAAAAGTAAAAAATCAAATTAAAAAGAGTGGAGTTCTACTGGCAGTCCCTTTTAAATTTTAACCACAAAGTTTCACAAAGAAAGCACGGAGTTACACAAAGTTTTAATATTGCCCAATCTCCATCAATCTCTATCAATCTCCATCAATCTCTAATCAATCTCTAATTGCAATACCGTTTAATAATGTTGTAAGCCCCGTCGATTCCAAGTTCGCCGGCGCGGCTTAAATCCATTGCGCCGCCTTCAATATCGTCGAGGAATATTTTTGTAAGCCCGCGGTTAAAATAAGCTTCTGCAAATTCGGGCTCCAGGTCGATGGCCCGATTTAAATCTTCCACTGCACTGCGGTATTCGCCCAGCCGCAGTTTTATAAACGCACGGTTGTAATAGCCAAAAAAGAAATCGGGATCGAGAAACAGTGTCACGGCATAATCATCAAGAATTTCCTGGTATTCCACAGTCGATGGCTTTTCATTGCTGTTGTCGTTAATCTTTCCCTCGTTTAAGGTCAGCGAATTGTTTGAGCCCACTCCCGCTAAAAGTTCCACCTGCTCTTTTAATTTGTAACGTGTGTTGGCACGTGTAAAATAGGCCAGCGAAATTTTTTCATCCAGCGCTATTGCTTTATCCAGGTCGGCAAAAGCACTGTTGTAATCGCCCGTAAGACTGTAAAAAATACCACGGTTTAAATAGTTGTGCGCATTTTCCTGCACCTCTATCTTTTCGTTAAAAAACAATATAAAGTTCTCGAAAACCGATTGGGAAGTGGCTACCGGCTTATTGGAAATAGAGAGCAAAGGATTGTAGTTGTTCTCGGCATTTAAATCATCGATTACCACGTTGTAATACTGGAAGCGCTCGTAATCCACAGCGTTTTTCTCAAAAGCCGAGATAAAGAACATGGGCTGCAGATCGATAACAATATTTTTATCCTGAATCCGGCCATCCTCAACCTCCTCTACTTCCTCAGGAATGTCGCGGGTGTCTTCAATCACTAAATCCATACGCATGCGGCGCCGGCGTCTTTCAGCTTCCATTTCTTCTTTACGTTTTTCTTCATCCGATTTCTGATCGTCGACAGTGGCATTGTTTTGCTGCGGCGATTGTTGCTGATTGTTTTGCGCCAGTGCCTGCTGATTTGCCTGCGAGTTTTGCTGGTTATTATTTTGCTGTGATGATGAATTCTGTTGTTTTTGTTGCTGCTGTTGCTGTTGTGCCAGCTGTTCGGCATTAATTCGTCGCTGGCTTAAATCGAACTGCGGATTTAGTCGTGCCGCAATCTGGTAGTCCTGCTCATAGCCGGGGCGGTTTAGTATTTCGCGGGCCATGGCGCGGTTAAAATAGGCACTGGCCATTTCCGGATTTAGCTGTATCGCCATATCGTAATCCATAATGGCACTTTCGTAATCCTCCAGCTTGTGTTTTACAATACCCCGGTTGTTGAACGCCAGTGCATTTGTAGCATCAAAGCGAATACTTTGGTCGTAATCGCGCAGTGCCGAGGCATAATCTTCCAGCTCAAAACGCGCCAATCCGCGGTTTAAGTAGGCGGCAGCATAATGTGGCCTGATGATAATTACCTGGTTCAAATCGCTTATGGCTCCCTTAATATCGCCACTTACAATTTTGGCGTTGCTTCGGTTCATTAAAGCATGTGTCGATTTTGGATTTACCTCAAGCGCGTTGTCATAATCTTCAATGGCTCCTTCCAAATCTTTCAGCGCCAGTTTGGCAATCCCGCGGTTGTTGTATATCGATTCATCAGACGGGTCAAATTCCAGTGCCCGGTCGTAATCCTCAATGGCTCGTTTATACAGCCTGAGGTTGTGGTAGGCCATTCCGCGGTTGTTGTAAGCGCGCGGGTAATAGGGTTTTATTTCAATTGCTTTGTCGTAATCGGCAATTGCTCCGCGGTAATCTTCCAACGAATGTTTAGCCATTCCGCGGTACAAATACGCTTCTGCCAAATAAGGCTTAAATTCAATAACAATATTGAAATATTCGATTGCCCCCGTGTAGTTGCCAATTGATATGCGCGTTCGTCCAACTCTTATAAAGTGGTTGATATTCAATTGCGCTTCGGCCAGGAAACTCATCGATAACAAGAGTGCAAAAAGTATGGTAAGTTTCTTCATATTTTTATAGTACTGAGTATTTAATAGTGAGCAGCAAGTACTGAGCCGGCGATATTAAGACTTTTCGTATTGCAAGAATTTCAGCGCCAGGTCGTCTCACTACTCATATCTCATAATCTCACAGTCTTTCATACAAACAAACAAAAATAGTATTTTCATAGTTGCAAGTAATAAACAGTTAGGTTTTTTAACGAATAGCCACTTAAATCTAAAATTATGTGTAAACGCTGCGATTGGGGAACAAAAAACGAGTTGATGATCAGCTATCATGATGAGGAATGGGGAGTGCCGCTTCATGACGACGATAAATTGTTCGAATTCTTTGTGCTGGAGGGATTTCAGGCCGGATTAAGCTGGCAAATTGTGCTCAACAAACGCGAGAATTTTCGCAAAGCATTTGATCATTTTAACCCGCAAAAAGTAGCAGCGTATTCCGAAGATAAAATACAGGAGCTTATCGGGGATAAATCAATTATTCGAAACAAGCAAAAAATACGGGCCTGTGTAAACAATGCGCAACGTTTTTTGGAAGTGCAAAAAGAGTTCGGCTCCTTTGATCGTTACATATGGAAATTTGTTGATTATAAGTCGATTCAAAATCGCTTTAAAACGATTGGTGAATTGCCGGCCAAAACCGAGCTGTCGGATGCAATATCGAAGGACCTGAAATTGCGTGGATTTAAATTTGTTGGATCGACCGTAATTTATGCGCACATGCAGGCCACCGGCATGGTAAACGACCACCTGGTTGACTGCTTTCGTTACCGCGAAGTTCAGTGACCTGAGTCACATAATTGGATACATAACTTTTAATCTGAAAATCGACCGCTAATTTTTATGAAGTCTATCTTAAATTCTCTTTTCTAAAAAGAATAAATTGTTAATTTTGACGCTAATTCAAAAAAAAGAGGGGTAATAATTTAATATTTAATTGATGAAGTTGCGTTTTATTTTTACCGTATTAATTGCGGTATTTACACTAAGTGTATTTGCGGAGAATGATAAAAAGGAGAAAGGTTATGTTTTTGAAGACGAAATAACATTGGCTTCAACGCCTGTAAAAGACCAATACCGTTCGGGTACATGCTGGTCGTTTTCGGGGCTTTCATTTCTGGAGTCGGAAATGATTCGTTTAGGAAAACCGGAGGTCGATCTTTCAGAAATGTTTGTGGTTTGGCATACCTATTCGGTTAAAGCCGAAAAGCACGTACGTGTGCATGGCAATCTGAATTTTTCGGCAGGTGGTGCTTTTCACGATGTAACAAATATGATTCGTGAGTATGGCATTGTTCCCGAATCGGTTTACGATGGATTAAACTACGGCGAAGAAAAGCATGTGCATGGCGAAATGGATAATGTATTGAAAGACCATGTTGATGCTGTTGTAAAAAACGGAAACCGCAAACTAAGCACTGTATGGCACGAAGCCATTGAAGGTACCCTGAACTCGTATTTAGGAGAGTTGCCACAGAAATTTGAGTACGAAGGAAAACAATATACACCGCAAAGTTTTGCCAGCGATTATATTGGGTTAAACATGGATGATTATGTAGAGATTACTTCTTATACGCACCACCCGTTTTACGAGAAATTTATTCTTGAAGTGCCTGATAACTGGTCGTGGGATCAGGTTTACAATGTACCTCTTGAAGAGTTGGAAAATATTATCGATTATTCATTAAAAAATGGAATGACTGTGGCGTGGGCAGCCGATGTAAGTGAAAAAGGTTTTGCCACAAGTAATAAAGGTGTGGCTGTTTTGCCGGCCGCTCCCGAAGAAAATATGGACGATGCCGAAATTGCAAAATGGGAAGCGCTGCCACAAAAAGACAAAGAAAAAGAATTGTATAAACTCGACAATCCGGTACCCGAATTGGTCGTTACTCAGGAAATGCGCCAAAGAGCATTTGACGATTACGAAACAACCGATGACCACGGAATGCATATTATCGGTACAGCAAAAGACCAGGAAGGACATACCTTTTACAAAGTGAAAAACTCGTGGGGCGATTACAATAAATACGATGGTTATTTCTACGCCTCGAAACCTTACGTGAATTACAAAACAATGTGCATAATGGTGCACAAAGACGGCATACCCCAAAGTATAAGAGAGAAACTTAAACTTTAATTTTTAAGCCCTTCAGTTTCCCTGAGGGGCTTATTTTTTCTTCCATGTTTTCCCATACTGCGCTTGGCTGCCTAAAAAAATCGTTTACATTTGGATTGACTAAACAACTTCTGTTGAAAAGAGCATTTTTCAGTAATAGCACATACAGATGTAAACCAGCAATGAAGCGATTACTTATTATATTTCTTTTACTCACAGGTACACTACAGTATCTTTCTGCTCAGGAAGACTGGTCGTGGTGGAATAATGCACATGGCTGGGAATCCGGTGATCCGGGCTGGCGAAACTGGCTGATTATTTCGCCGGCATACCTGGGGCCAAATGCATTGCCGGTTCCGGAGCTTAAAAAAGGCTTTATTGAAGGACATACGGAGTTTGAGCTTACGGTATCGACCCACTTTCTTTCGGGCGATCCAACACAGGATATTTCGGGGCGGGCTTACCTGCCTTTTGCACAAAACAAAATTGCTATTGAAATGTATGGCGTGTTGCTGGAACATTATGCCTACACCGAAGAAATAAGAGACGAACGTTTTTCGCGCGATAAAGATGGAAAAGGCTATGCAATTGGCGATTTCTATTTCTCAACGCATATTCAACTTTTTAAAGACCGTGCTTTTCCAAATACCCTGTTTCGGATGATATTAAAAACCGCATCGGGAAGCAACTTTGAAGGTGCACGCTATGCCGATACGCCTGCTTATTCGTTCGATTTTAGTTTCTCGAAAGATTATGGACAAACGGAGACATTATTACTCCGCCCGCATGTAATGCTGGGGTTTTTCAGCTGGCAAACCAACGATGAGCTGAACCTGCAAAACGATGCCTTGCTATATGGCGCAGGTGCTGATTTTCAGAAAAACGATTGGTGTTTTACGCCGTCCTGGTCGGGGTATTTGGGCTATAAAAATAACGGCGACCGGCCCATGCAACTCAATTTTCAGCTCCGGAAAGAATACAATAAAAAAGCAATTTCAATAAAATACCAGCACGGATTACACGACTGGTTGTATAAAACCGTACGTTTTTCGTTCATTTGGAAACTTAATGGAATTGAGTAAGTTATCGTAAAACAGAATTTATACCTTTGCAATCGCAAAACTAGGTTGTGTTGTTGCAGCTTGAAACAGATAAGTACAAATCATGAAACGAGCATGTAAAATATTTACACTTAAGAGGATAATTAGAATTCATGCGAGTTCCATACGATGCCTTATAAATAAACAACTTTAATCGTATGAAAAAGCTTTCACTCGTAATATGTGTTTGGAATGAAGAGCCAAACATTAAACCATTGTCGGAACAAATAAAAGCAGCGCTCGAAGGAATTGACTACGAAGCGATTTTTGTTGATGACGGATCAACCGATAAAACACGTGAGGAGATCCGGAAAATAAACGACGACCGGTTTTTGTTGGTTGAGTTAAAACGAAATTACGGACAAAGTTCGGCACTGCAAGCCGGAATCGATCAGGCTGAAGGTGATTTTGTAGCTTTAATTGATGGCGACTTACAGAACGATCCGGCAGATTTACCAATGATGCTGAAAATGATTGAAGCAGAAGAATGGGATATGGTTGCGGGTGTACGTGCCAACCGTAAAGATGGAATGTTTCTGCGCAAAGTGCCCTCAAAAATTGCCAATTATCTGATACGCCGCGCTACCGGAATTTATATGAAAGACCTTGGGTGTACCCTGAAAATTTTTACCAACGATACCATAAAAAGCATTCATATTTATGGCGAACTGCACCGTTATATTCCTGCACTGGTAACGCTTGAAGGAGCCACAAAAATTACTCAGGTTGACGTGAACCACCGTCCGCGCACCTTTGGTGCATCAAAATACAACCTTAGTCGTACAACCCGTGTAATGAGCGACCTTGTGCTTATGGTATTCTTTAAGAAGTACCTGCAACGCCCGATGCACTTTTTCGGAAACATTGGTATTTTCACCCTGGCAATTGGAGTGCTGATAAACATTTATCTGCTCGTGCTTAAAATTATGGGTAATGATATTTGGGGCAAGCCATTATTATTGCTTGGTTTTTTGTTGGTTCTGGGTGGCATTCAGTTTATTACAACCGGTATTATTGCTGAATTACAGATGCGTACTTATTTCGAATCGCAACAGAAAAAGCCTTACCGGGTGAAACGTGTAACACCTGCTAAAGAAAATATTTAATGTAATTGGCGGTACCTTGGCTTTTTGTTAAAATATTATAACTTTAGCATACAATAAAACAAAAAAGCCAATAAAATGAAAACCCGTATTTTTCCCGTATTTTTCGCACTATTCTGTTTCGTTACAGTAAACAGCTTTGCCCAGCAACGTTTTATACAAGGTATTGTTACCACGTTCGACAGTATTACTATTGTAGGTGCCGAAGTCATGGTGAAAAGCTCAAAGGAAATTGTAAAAACTGATTCTCTGGGGCAATTCAAAGTTAAAGTGGATGGTAAGGATAAACTGAAAATATCTGCCAAAGGATTTATTAACCAGAATGTTAAGCTGGACGAAAAGACAAAGCTGGTTGCGGTTAATTTGAAGCTTAAAGCCGGAGAAAAAGCCAGGGAATATGCCATTGGATATGGCTATGTAAAAGATGGCGAACGATTAAATGCACTGGCCCAAATGACAAGTGATGATGTCGATTTCTCGCAGTACACCAGCATGTACGATCTGATGCGGGGACGTTTTGCGGGCGTACAGATTCAAAGTAACGGAGATATAATTATTCGTGGAATTAATTCGATAAACCTTAGTAGTGCAGCATTAATTGTTGTGGATGGCGTGCAGGTAGATGGCAGCGTAATGAGCACGCTGGTGCCTTCGCAGGTAAAAAGTATCAACGTCATTAAAGATGGCAGCGCGGCAATTTATGGTGCACGCGGAGCAAATGGCGTGGTGGTTATTGAAACCAAAAAGGGTACGGATGATTAATACATTCTGCTGGTAACCCGATAACGGGGATCGATACCGAAGATTAAATTATTGCAAATTAGATGTCTGCTGCTCAGGGTAAAACTGCCGGGTGGGCTATAATGGTTTTCGGAGAAACAGATTGCCTGTTTTCAGCAAAAAATAAAACTAAAGCAAATGAGTAAAGCCGTAACTGTAGCTACTTTCACAAGTAATTTCGACATGAAATACATGTTGTTTAAAGAAATGCTTGATGAAGCCGGCATTGATTTTATGCTGGTAAACGAGATAACAAGTACTATTGATGGTACTTTTAGCGGAAGCCCTACCAATATCGGTATTGAAATCAGGGTAATGGAAGATAAATTTGAAGAGGCCCTGGAGATTTATAATTCAATAAAATAACAAAAGCTAAAAAGCGATGTATTTAATAGAAAGTACATCGCTTTTTTTGTTTTTATTCTACAAGTTCATAGCCCATATCCACTCCTTTATTTTTTGCGGGGATACCTTCATTCATCCATTTGGGCATTGGCGTACCTTTTAGGTAGTGGTCGAAAAACTGGGCCATCCGAATCTGGAAATCGTGTTTATCACGAATTTTGGTTGGCCAGTGGTCGGCATCATTGTAATTAAGCATCCAACTAGGTTTTTGTAAACGTCGGAGCCCGATAAAAAACTCAATTCCCTGGTACCAGGGCACGGCTCCGTCATCATCGTTATGCATTATCAGAATTGGCGTATTAATCTTGTCGAGGGTAAAAAGTGGCGAATTCTCCAGATAACGTAGCGGTGCTTCCCAAATCGATTTACCGATCCGGCTTTGTGTGTGTTCGTACTGGAACGACCGGTTTAAACCCGAGCCCCAGCGAATTCCGCCATAAGCACTAAACATATTTACCACCGGAGCTCCCGATTCAATAGCTGCAAACATATTGGTTCGTGTAGCCAGATAAGCAACCTGGTAACCTCCCCAACTATGTCCTTGCGCGCCAATGTGTGCTTCGTCAACAAAACCTTTGTCGATTAAGGCGGTAATGCCCGGCATCACACAATTAAAAGCCGACTCGCCCGGGTAGCCCTCTTTGTAATAAACATCGGGGTTAAAAACAATATAACCATGGCTGGTGTAATAATGATAATCAATGGTTGACCGATGGTTTTCGGGCATGTGGTAGCTCAACAGGTTTTGCGAACTTTTTTCGTAAAAATTCACGATCATCGGGTATTTTTTGTTCGGATCAAAATCTTCAGGTTTGTGTAAAGTGCCTTTTAAAACCAATCCGTCGAGCGAACGCCAGCTTACCAGTTCGGCGGTGCCCCACTTAAATTCGTTCTGTTGGGGTGCGGCATCGCTTATCTGTGTTTCCTTTTTAAAGCGCAGGTTGGCGGCAATCAGGTTGGGGTAGGTTTCAAAGTCTTCTTTTGTAAAAATAACCAGATCGGCATCTTCGGCTTTTACAGGTCTTCCTAACTTGTAATTCTGACTAAAAAGAACTTCGGGTGCTTTGTTTTTACGAAGGTCAAGAGCATAATAGGCATCGGTGCGCGAAACTTCATTATGCCCGGTTAGCAGAACGGTTTCCGACGGGGCAATACCTGTGTTTGGTTCCGGATTAAAACGAACAAGGCGGTAGTTGATCTTTTCGGTTCTGCCATTTTGGGTGAGGTTTACCGGGGCAGTAGCATTCGTTGGATCAACTTTCCAAAGGTCGTAACGATCGTAAATCAGTATGGCTTCATCATTCTCAAGCCAACCGGCCGTGCGATATGATCCGGGAAGATTAGGTACATCGTTTAATTCGTCGGCCGTTTGAATGGTAGCCGGATCAGTAATTTGATATTCCGTGCCACTTGCCATATCGTAAGTATTCCAGGTGGTATCGATGGCATTATACCAGTACACAAATTTCCCGTCAGGGGAAACAGACGGAGTAGCCCGACAGTCGGTTTTAATTTTTTCAGCCTCTCCTGAATGGATATCAATCAGGTAAAAATCGTTATGGTAAGGGCTGCCTTCCCACATGGTTTGCAGCGCGTAAGGGCGGTTGCTGAAGGCCAGCAGTTGATCGGCATCGCCATTTTTTATTTTTCGTATTCCTGAAAAAAGTTCTGTTTCCAACTGAACCGTTTTCTGCTCATCAAGATGAACAACTGCCAGATAGGTTTTCTTTAAATCTTTTTCTCTATTGTTGAGCTGAACGGTTTGAAGCTGCTCCTCGTTCCACGTCCACACATCAAGCACCGGGATTTCTTCCTCCGGTATTGTGGTGTCTTTTTCGGGTAAGATTGGAGCTGTGCCGAAGAAAAGTCGCTCACCATTTTCCGAGAATGAAAGTTCGCCGTTTTCGCTTATTTCCCAATTTTCGGGAATGGCAGCGTTCGAGTTGTCGACAATAATTGTTTCATTTTCTCCGGCCCGGTAATAAAGTGCAAACGACGGCTTTTCAGCATCAGTAGTATCAGCTAAAAATGCAAGTTGTTCACCATTATCGGCAATACAAAGTTGTTCGAATTTTCCTTCTGCCTCAAGGATTGTGGAAACTTTGCCGGCCATTAAATCAACCCGGTAAACTCCGGCAGAAAAGGTGCTGTCGCCTTCAGAAATAAAACTGATAAATGGCTGATCTTTTGCCAGTTCGAAGGCGCTTACTGCAGGATATGTTTTTGTTATTCCGGTGTTGAGATTTTTAATGTAAAGCGGATTGGTTTTGTTCTTTGCACTTTCAGTTGTATCATTCGGGGCTTCCGCCTGATAAGCGATCCAACCCGACCATTCTTCGGGAACTTTAACCGATTTCAGGTTTTCAATTTTTTCCGATTTGTTCTGCTCAATTTTGAAAATAACCAATTTATCCTGGGGCAGGTCTTCTTTTTTCGTTTTCAGTAGTTTAAGGGCACGAATGGTATCTGCCGGAGGAACTTCTGTAAAGATCAGGAATTGTGAATCAGCTGTAAACCGGGCTTTGTTTCCACCGTTAAATGAAACAATTTCTTTAGCATCAGGAGTGCTGAGTTTCAAGGTAGCATCACCTTTCCAGGGTTCCTCTTTCCAGGCAATGTATTTCCCGTTGTTTGAAAGGTGGGTTTCGGTAATTCTGTTCCACTTCAAAATTTCTTTAAAAGTGAGTGGTCGTTTTTCTGTTTGTGCTGTTAAGCTTGCCGAAATAAAAAGGAGAATGAGTAGTGACAAAAAGTTTTTCATAGCACTGAAATTGTTGGTTTTACCTATTTATATGAAAAGTGCGTGTAAAAAAAACAAGGTTTTTACACGAGGTTATGAAGATAAAAATATTTCCTGTTGAACAAGAATGAAGGCAGGCTAGCTCCAAAATACTTCCTGTTCAGCGAAAAAAATAGGTAGAGGCAGTGGTAGTGAATCTTTAAGCTTCGGCCATGAGCATCCGGGCTTCACTTTTTAAAATGGTCGGAAGTTGAATGTGACGGCGCTCGATGCTAAGCAACCAGTATTTTACTTCCTCGGTTTTTAGCGTGTACAAAACTTCGCGAAACTGTTCTATCTGGTTGTTTGTGTATGAATCTTCGTCGATATTCTTGTAGGCGTCAAGTTCTTCGTCGTCGTAATATTCAATAACCGATTCGTTCATTTTCATCTGATCGAATTCGCAAATCTCGTGCGCACCGCAACAGTCGGATGGTGGAGCAACCACTTCTTGCGGTTTGTTCTCTGTTTTCCTGTCTTTTTTATTTGCCTTTACCAAAAGAAAAACACCAATAAAGGTGAGTAGTAAAAAGCCAAATCCAATAATCATTTCCATGGTGCAAAAATAGCAATTTACCACAAAAGATTATTTGCTTTGGGGTAAGGTTAAAATAATTTTAAGAGAGCCAGTTGCAACTACTCCGAAAGTTGGTAGATTACGCCACGTTCTTTCAGGTACCGGAAGATGTAACTGAGGTTTCCGGGTTGTGCTCCAACAGCTTCGGGGGCATTAACGCCAGGAGTGTTGAAAGTGCCATCGAGCACAAGGTTGGCTACCGAAGTGCAGGTATAGCCGGTTGTTCGGGCCATTGAAATGGTTTGCGTTTCGCGGTCGTATTTGTCGAGCAAATGGTAGGTAAATGTTTTTTCGGTTCCGTTTTCCACGCCTTTAATTACGATGCGCATTATTGTAAAATCTTCCTCGCCGGGTTTTAGTTGCCACTTCGGAAACAGCAGTTTGGCCGTAACATCAATAGGTCGCACTTTAACGCCGTTTACTTCCACCGGATTATACGAGAAAAATCCCGACTCCCGCAGAACGCGAAGGTATTCTATGCATCCCGGGTAACGCAGTGTTTTTTCAATCATATTGGGCACATTTTTCATGGTTTGCATCAGCGAACGTAAGCCGTCGGAGTTCCACGATTCAAGTGTGCCAATTCCTTCAAAATGGATTAATTCGGGATCGGAGAGCGCTTCCTTTTCTACCAGCTCGTAGTTTTGAATGTAGCGTGCAGGCCGGGTGTATTCTTCAATTACATCGATGGGAGAGAACACCGCTTTGTATTCGTAAGGCCATTCGCGAATAACGGGCAGACCGCCAACCAAACATTCGTATGAATTTACCGTAATTTGCTGATTATGATGTCCCAGAATAATATTCCCCATGCCGGGAGCAACGCCACAATCGGCCACAACACAAACCTTGTTTTTTTGTGCCACCCCGTTTAGCAACATAAAATCTTCGGGCATAAACGAAATATCGACCATATTCTTTCCGGCCTCAATTACCGTTTTCATGGTTTGGTAGCCCATAAAACCCGGAACGGCTCCAATTACAAGATCGTAACCGGAAACCAATGATTTAATGTTTTTGGCTTGGCTCAGGTCTTCCTGAATGCATTTTATTTCAGGGAAGGCAGCAAATTTGTCTAATGCATTTTTGTCAACATCGACACTGGTAACCTGGTGGTTTTTCGACAAATCCTTAGCAATTGTGCTTTCAACAAGTCCGGCACCTAAAACAATAACATTCTTCTTCATCCGGGTTAATTTGGATTTTGGTTTGTTATTTGTTAGTCGCTCTAATCCAGTTGAATCAGTCCTTTCTTTAAGGCATATTTTACAAGATCGGAATTGGTTTTTAGTTCCAGCTTTTCAAGAATGTTTTGCTTGTGTGTACCAACTGTTTTTACGCTTATAAAAAGTTTGTCGCCAATTTCGCGTGTTGATTTTCCTTCGGCAAACAGCAGAAAAATTTCTTTTTCGCGGTCGGATAATTGTGAGTAGGAATCATTATCATCGGCACTCGAATTCAGGTATCCGTTAATTACAATTTCGGTAATGTCTTCGCTCAGGAATTTTTTGCCATCGTACACCGAGTTTACTGCATCGGTAAGTTGGCGGTAGGTGCAGTTCTTTAAAAGGTATCCATCGGCACCGGCTTCCAGCATTCCTTTAACATATTGTTTGTCGGAGTGCATCGATACGGCAATAATTTTTACTTCCGGCATTTTATCTTTTAAAATCCGGGTTGCTTCAATGCCGTTTATCTTTTCCATGGCAATATCAACCAGAAGTACATCGGGTTTAAATGCTTCCACTTTATCTATTGCATCTTGTCCGTTTTCGGCCTGGGCAATTACTTCAATATTGTCGGCCGAGTGTAAAAGGTTGATCAAACCTTCTCTGAAAAGCTGGTGATCGTCAGCAACTATAACCTTTATCTTCATCTCATTAAATTGTTAGTTTCATTTGTATTCTATGTAACTCGCACGTATCTTAATATTCCTTTTGGATATATTTTTTATTTTCCAGATCAATAGCAAATTGGGTGTGAAAATGCTACAAAGACCTGTTGTTATTCGATTAATTTTGTTCAAGAAAATAGGGTATTTCAATTTCCGCTTTGGTTCCTTTTTCCAGGGCTTCAATATTAAAAGTTCCGTTCATACTTTCAATTCGCTCTTCAATACTTAAGAGCCCAAAACCACCTTTGTTGGATACCGGTTTCGAAGACGATTTATCTATACCTATTCCATTATCTTCTACTGAAATATAGTACATGCCATTATTTGTGGCCTGCTTTACAGTAACTTCTGTAGCTTCGGCATGTTTCGAGATATTGGTTAGCAGCTCACCAACTGTGCGATACAGAAAAATATTATTCTCTTTGCTGAGCTGTGTACGTTTGTTCTCAACAATAAGATTTGTTTTGATTTTAAAGTCTTTCTCAAACTGTTCCAATTTCCACTGAATGGCAGGTAACAAGCCTAGTTCATAAAGTATAGGTGGACTTAAATCGTAGGTTAATCGCCTCGATTCCTCAATGGCTTTATTGAGTAATTTAGAGGTGAATTTAATGGTGTTTTTTATTGAAGGTGAACATTCATTGGTGTCAATCGACGACAAATTCATAAATGCCAGTCCCAGGGTTTGGCCCAAACTGTCGTGCAGATTTTCAGCAATCCGCCTTCTTTCCCGTTCCTCAACCAGTGTAACTTCAGAGTTTAACTTTTTAAGCTGCAACTGGTACGATTTTATGCGTAAGGCAACATTAATCTGTGCTTTTAATTCAACCTGATCGAACGGTTTTGAAATAAAAGAATCAGCTCCGGCATTCAATCCTTTGGTGCGCTCAACACTATCGCGCCCCAGCGCCGATACCATAATTATGGGTATTTGTTTTGTCCGGTTATTCTTCTTTAATAACTTACAGGTTTCGTATCCATCCAGATCGGGCATCATTATATCCAGCAAAATCAGATCGGGATTTTCGTTTTGTGCAATAGTAATACCTTCTCTGCCGTTTAGCGCGCCAATGAATTTAAAATCGGGGTAATATACCTTCACAATCTGCGAAATAAGTTCCAGGTTGATGTTATTGTCATCAATTGCCAGGATTTTCTTCATAAATTCTATCTCATTGTTTGGTACCAACATAATAAATAATCAAATAGGGTATTAATCTTCAAACGTCAATTGGTCTAAAGATACCAAAACTGTCGGAAACAATGAAGCGCGGAGGTAATAAATGCTTAACAAAATATCAGTAAAATGCTGATGCGATTGTAGGTTACTGATTAGGAGGTTGAATGGTTTGTGATTTGATTAAGGGTTACAATTAAATTAGAGGAGCCTGTTTATTGCTAATTAGCAATAAGTCCGTACATAATTCCTATTCCGGCACCAATGTATGTTTGATTACTGTTTACCAGAACCATAGGCCCAACTGAGCAACCAACTGTAGAGTGCAAGGGTATTTCAATCTTTGGATTTAAAACCAGGCTTAGTTTTTTTGATGTTTTCGTTTCAAAGTTATATTGGTTGCTGGCATTAACCATTGCAAATTCCGGTTCGCGAAATGTCGTAATTCCGGGTCCGGCCTGAAGAACAACACGAAAATTCTTTTTTTCGTTCAGGTTAAAAATTCGTCCTAACATCATATGCAAATTTTCTGAATTCTCGAAAGGCTCGGCCGAAGTAACAGGAGTAAGGGGTGTGGCCGATTTCAGAAAGTTATCAGATGGTGTTACCGTTGATTTAAAGGTGGCTGAATAACCAACGCTTAAAATATACTTATTGTTGTAGGTATAGCTCATGCCAATCTTTCCGGCTTGTTCACCGCCAACTACATATTCTCCCGTTGAATATAGATTATGTTTTGTTGTTGATGAAGGCTTGTCAGTCCACTGGGCATGCGATATTAATGTAACGATGCTAAAAACTGTGATTAATAGAAGCGTTTTCATAGGCGAATTATTTTGTGATCTTCAACTTGCGTAAACATTGGGTTTGACATGTTTACTAAAAGTAGAAGCCCGTTTTGATTTAATGATCTACTACTATTGTAAAATTACGGCGTTTGGAATCTTTAACTTGAATGCTTGTTGCTTATTTGTGGGGTGCGAACTGACCATAAAGTATTCAGGAAAATGGAAGCTATTCTGAATTTGGGTTGTTGGAATGGTTGTTTGATAATATACAAAATGGTTAATGTGCGTTACCTGAATAACCCAAAATAGTGTACTGTGCTTATTTATTATGCTATATTTTCTATGCAGCAAAGAACGCAACCTTGAAACTGGCTCCGGTTTTCAATAAATATTTTGAGATTTCGTGAGGGGGGAAAATACAATGAGCGGGGCTTTATGAACAAATACCATAAAGCCCTGCTTCTTTATTATTCCCACTCCGGAAACTGGGTTTTATCCAGATCTAAAGCGGCAATGGTTTTCATGTCCGAATCACTGAGTTCGAAATCAAAAATATTGAGATTTTCCATCATGTGTGCTTTTTGCGATGAGCGTGGAATGGCAACAATGCCGCGCTGATAATGCCACCTTAAACTTACCTGTGCATTGTTTTTGTTGTACTTTTTGCCAATGGCAGCCAGCGTTTCGTTGGTAAACAGTTCGTTGCGGCCCTGTGCAAGTGGGGACCACGCTTCCATTTGTACGCCATAATCCAGTAACGATTTTCGTGCTTTGCTTTGCTGAAAAAAGGCATGTGTTTCAATCTGGTTAACGGCTGGTTTTATGGTGGCGTAACCCAGCAATTCATCAATTTGGTGATCTTCAAAATTGCTAATTCCAATGGCTTTTATTTTGCCTTCTTTGTGCAACTCTTCCATTATTTTCCACGAGCCTTTTACATCGCCACGCGGACGGTGAATGAGATACAAATCAAGATAATCGAGCCCCAGTTTATCAAGCGAAGTCTGGAAAGCAGCTTTGCCCTTTTCATAACCCGAATCATCGACCCAAAGTTTTGATGTAACAAACAGTTCTTTTCGGTCGATTCCGCTTTTTTTAATACCTGCACCCACGGCTTCTTCGTTACCATAAATTGTGGCCGTATCAATCAGTCGGTAACCCAGCGACAGGGCATCGGCAACACATTGTGCTCCTTTTTCTCCGTTCAAATACAAGGTTCCAAATCCTAAAATTGGCATTTGTACCCCGTTGTTTAAAGTTACATTTTCGATTGTGGTTTGTGCAACAGAGTTGGTGCCGGCCCCAAATGCTTTTGTACTGCCTAGCCCCAGAATTCCTGCTCCTGCAGCCAAAGTGGCACTGGCACGGATAAACTCGCGGCGCTTCATTTCTTTTTGAGGATTCGCTTCGTTGGAATTTTCTTTCATGATTTCAGTTTAGATTTATTTGGTAAAAGAATTTGGGTTTAAGTTACTCAATTACAAACAAAACGAAAATGCTATTGTTCGTTTTTACAGGAGGGAATACGTAACACGAGCAAACAGTTTGTACGCGGTTGCAAGGTTGTGGTTTCATTTCACAACCTGGGGAAACTGTACCCGAATACCCACCTGAAATTGCCCCGTGAGTAGCTATTTTGGTTGTGGCACATTATTTTCAGTATGAATTTGCAGACATTAACCTGCGATTAAAATATACAGATTATGAGTGAATTGAAAGAGAAGCACTGTACACCGTGCAAAAAGGAAACAACACCACTAAATGCTGAAGAGATAAAGCATTTTAAGAAGAAGATAAATGAAGACTGGAAAGTAGTGGATGACAAGAAGATTCGGAAAAGTTTTTCGGTGAAGGATTTTAACGCCGCCATTGCATTTGCACAAAAAATTGCCGTGCTGGCCGATGAGGAAGATCACCACCCCGATTTGGGTGTTCACTACGGTTCGGTTGAGGTTGAAATCAGTACACACAACATTGGTGGCTTGTCGCCCAACGACTTTATTCTGGCTGCCAAAATCGATGCGATCTAGCTGTATTTTATAGCAGAACTTTAGAGACAATTTAAACGAAAAGAAAACAGAATTAAAGGAGGAGTTATGAAACGAGCATGTAAAATGATTGCACTCAAGAGTATAATTAAAATACGTGCGAGTTCCATACTATACCGCTAAAAAAAAACAATTTTAATAGTATGAATTATCGCATTGAAAAAGACACACTGGGAGAAATAAATGTACCTGATAAAAAACTTTGGGGAGCGCATACACAGCGATCGCTGGAGAATTTCAGGATTGGAAGGGAGGCGTCGATGCCTGCTGAGATCATTGAGTCTTTTGCGATTATAAAAAAAGCAGCAGCCCGCAGTAATCATAAACTGGGAATACTTTCCACAAACAAAAAGCAGTTGATAGAAACAGCTTGCGATGAAATTTTAAACGGGAAGTTAGCAGAACATTTTCCGCTGGTAATATGGCAAACCGGCTCGGGAACGCACACTAATATGAATTGCAACGAGGTGATTGCCAATCGCGTTAAACAAATTGTAGAAAACGATTTTCAGTGGGAAAACATCGTGCTGCACCCCATTGATGATGTGAATAAATCGCAGTCATCAAACGATACATTTTCGGCAGCCATGCACATTGCGGCTTACAAAAAGCTGAACGCCTATTTGTTACCGGCGCTTAAAGAACTGCAGGATACTTTTAACAAAAAATCGGAGGAGTTTAAGGCAATCGTAAAAATTGGCCGAACCCATTTTATGGATGCAGTGCCAATTACTTTAGGGCAGGAATTTTCGGCCTATGCTACCCAAATTGAAAAAGGAATAAATGCATTAAAAAATACCCTGCCCGATTTGCAGGAGTTGCCCTTGGGCGGAACAGCTGTTGGAACGGGGTTGAATGCTCCGAAAGGTTTCGACGATGAAATTGTAAATGAAATAAGCCACGAAACAGGACTGCCGTTTGCAAAAGCCAAGAATAAGTTTGCACTAATTGCCGGGCACAATGCTTTTGTGCAATCGCACGGTGCAATAAAACAGCTGGCCGTTAGTTTGCTGAAAATTGTAAACGATTTGCGGGTAATGGTTTCGGGGCCGCGCGCAGGAATTAGCGAATTGAATATTCCTGCAAACGAAGCGGGTTCGTCGATTATGCCGGGGAAAGTGAATCCTACACAAATAGAGGCGCTTTCGATGGTTTGTACCCAGGTTTTGGGTAACGATACAACCATTTCGGTGGCCAATTCTTACGGGCATTTTCAGCTGAATGTTTTTAAGCCGGTTTTGATTGCTAATTTCCTGCAATCGGCAACATTGTTGGCAGATGCCTGCAAATCGTTCAATAAAAACTGTTTGTTGGGAATAACTGCCGGTACCGAAAAAATTGATGAGCATGTAACTAATTCGCTTATGTTGGTTACCGCACTTACGCCGCATATTGGTTACGACAAAGCCGCACAAATTGCCAAATATGCACATGCAAACAAATGTAGTTTGAAAAAGGCTGCAGCGGAATTAAAACTGGTAACGGAAAAGCAGTTTGACGAATGGGTAAAACCCGCAGAAATGACACGCCCGAATGTAACAGTAAATAAGAACATGTAGTTTAAAGCTGCGCATATGTAAAAAGAATAATAGCCTAAATTATAAGTGCTTACATAAAAAACCGGTTGGGCAACTGAATGCCGCAACCGGTTAAACAACAATTAGTATTGATGTATTATTAATCCTTCACCCAATCCCGGGCTTCGTCAATATCGGTAAATTCATAATATTTTACCTCGCCTGAAATAAATGGTGCAGCCAGTTCCGACCACAATTTATCCCATCGCGATTTTCCAACAACCGCAATCTTTTTCATGTGGTTAAAATGTTTCAGGTAGGTTTTTACATCTTCCCAAAATGCTTTCGGCGAAATTCCATCTACATAATTTAGCTGAATGTATAACTTTACTTTCCCGAAGTCTTTAACCGCTTTATCAATCAGCGGAGTAATTTTGTTGTAATCTTCTTTGGTTAATTTCCCTTCAACTTCAAGTGCAATCAGCTCTTCTTTTGTAATATCAATTATTTTAAACATAACTTTTAATTTTAAGTGTAATTTGCTAATTGGAGTTTTTCCCCTTTTTGATAATTTGTTTATTAAACCTTTTGCATGCTTTCGCTGGGAATAAGGCTGTAAAGTATTGTTGTTAGTTGCTCTCTGTTCATTCCTAATTTTAGCTCCAGGTTATGCAAAAATTCATTCTCATAACCGTGAACATACGTAAGGTCGTCTTTTGATAATTGTGGGTATCTGTCTTTTAACCCGAGTTTGATAACCGACCAGTTGTTTTTTATTGAATTGTTTGTTCTCATAACTAACTATTTTAATTGGGTACTTTTTGTTCATTGCTTTTTTCGTCAAGCGCATATTTGATTTTGTTTTCCAGCTGATGAATCTGATTTTCGAGCTGTTTAATCGATTTGTCTCTGTTCTTTATTTCGTGATTCTTTTTTGCACGATAGGGCAGCGATAATATAAAGCTGGTTATGGCACCAAACGTAACGGCAATAATTATTACCAGCGACAAGTTGGATTCGATGCCCCATTTCCAGAAATTAATTGAAACCACCGACGAGTTGTTTAGCGCGAACAAAACAACGCCCAGTATAACGAGTAATATTCCTATAAATGTTTTTTGCATGGCTATCTGTTTTTATTCATAATTCTCAAATCTATTTCGTATGGGGCTGCATGGGGCGAAAACATTGTTCCGCTTTCGGTGAAGATCAGTTGTCTTTTTCACCGTTTATAAGGCAACATGCGTGCCCCGCTTTTGCAAAATCACTTATGCTGTTCAATTTCCAGTAAATACCGGCTCTTTATTGGAGGTTGCGAAACCGGTACTTTTCGTAAAGGAACTTGCCGGTTGTAGAATTTTATAGAATAGTGTGGAAATATCTCGCTTTAATCAGCGTGTTTGGGGGTTAAACAACCAACCGGTGCACGTGGCATAGTATTTTCACACTATGCTACTGTTGAATTAAAAACAAGTAACATGAAAATGAAAAACATCACAATGAAAGCATTTACAAAACAGATGAACTGGATTTTTATCCTAATCCTTTCTGCCACTATTTTGTCGTGTAATTCTTCGAACAAACAAAACAACAACAAACAAGAACTGGCCGAAGACCTGCAGGAAGTAAAACAGGATGTTAATGCGATTCTGGAAAAGGATAAAAAGAAGCTAAAAATGGAAGTTGACTCAGCAATTACCGATTTTAACGAAAAGCTTTACGATTATGAAGATGAGTTAAGAAAAGGTACGAAGCAGGTAAATACCGAGACGGCAGAGTTGATTGAGGAACTAAAAGTTAAAAGCGACTCGTTAAGCACCCGGGTTGACGAAATGAAGGACCAGGGCGAAGAAACCTGGGACGATTTTAAGGAAGAGCTTCAGTACGATACCGAAAATTTTAAGGAAAGTGTTGCAGCATTCTTTAAAGATAATAAGTAGTAAACATGTAACTGAAAAAAGCCCCGGCAACATCAATGTTGCCGGGGCTTTTTGTTTTATTCAACAATTAGTTTCCCTTTCATTCCGGCCTGGTAGTGTGCCCTGAACGTACAAACATATTCGTAAGTACCTTTTTCATCGGGCACATTAAAAACAATTGAATCTGTTTCGCCATCGCCAAGCATTTTTGTTTGGGCAATTACTTTTCCTTTAAGAGCCGGATCAATAAAATCATTGTCCTGGTGCTGAAGTCCTTTGTTTACAAAGTTCATTCCGTCGGTGCCCTTCTTTAACAGCACCCAGTTGTGCGCCATCATGCTTTTATCATCGATGTTGCTAACCGTTGTGAGGGTAATTTTCAGCTGCTCTCCCGGCGATACTTTAATCGTTTCAACCGTAAAGCGCAAATTGTCGTGTCCTTCAATTTTAATCTCTCGTTGTGCCCACGTGTTTGTTGCCAAAAGTAGTAGCAGCAAAACCGGGGCAAGTTTTTTTAGTAGTTTCATCTGGATAAATATTTAATTGTTTTGGTGGGTGGACAGGCGGTTTTATCCCACGGTAATTTCGTTCACTACCTTGTTTACGCCTTTGGTGTGCATGGCTTGATCTTCAATCTCTTTACGGATAGGATCGTTGGCCACACATCCCGAGATGTAAACGGTACCTTTCTCCACCTCTGTTGTAATTTTGTTCTCGTCAATCAGTGCACTTTTTTCAAAAGCATCTTTTAGCGTTTGCTGAATGTGCTGGTCGTTGCTTATCATCTTCGGATTTACCTGTAAACGGTTGTCCAAATCGATAACGCCCTTGGTAGAGCTAACAATTTTTTCGGCAGCAATGCTCTCGCTTTCATTCGAAACGTGCCCTGTTAATACCACTTTCCCCTTATCAACCTCAACCTCAACATGCATTGGGTTAATGCTTTTTTGCCACTTAAAATACTTGTTAATATTGTCTCTGATTTCGGTATCGGAAACGGGCGGCTGATGGGGTTGGAAATTGACCTGCAGATCGTTTACCACGTTAAAATCTCTGGCTGCTTCTGTAGCATCGCGGAGTGCTTCAATTTTTGCACTGTAGCTGGGCACATGCCCCTGCAAGTGAACAACGCCATCGGTAATACTTACAAATATGTGGTTGATATTCACCGCATCGTTATTGGTTAGCCGGTTAATGATATTCTTTTTAATAATTTCTTCTGGTAATGGTTTCATAATGTATCTGTTTTTCTGTTTTACTATAAAAGGGTGTGCGATATCTGTACCATGCAGCTGTTTTATGAGAATATATTTTATATGCCGGGAAACTGCCTGCTGTCAGTGGTTTGTGTCGGTTTTGTTTTTGGAGAAGAATTAGCAAACGGGAAAGATTGTGGAAAGATTGGCCGCTAAGTGTGTAATATTTCAACAGGATGTGGAAATGTAGGTAAAGCGTTTCATGTACAAGCCGGCGTTGGGTTTTACGGCTGATATTCGTAACTTAAATACAACTAAACCCGACTTGTTATGCTGACACAATATTTATTACTTGCCGTATTTGGTATTGCCATGGCACATTTCGAAGGAGTGGTTGTAGTTTACCTGCGAAAAGCTATTGGATTGCTGGATTCAGATTCGGAAGCGGGAAACAAAGAACTGCTGGAACAAATTCCGAAACGCACCATAAAAATTGAAATGACACGCGAAGCCGCAACTATTGTTATGTTGGTTACGCTGGCTTTGCTGGTTGGAAATTCGTGGCCCGACCGGGCAATGGTTTTCCTGTGGACTTTCGCTTTCTGGGACTTGTTTTACTACGTGTCGTTGTATGTGGTTATAAAATGGCCGCCACGGCTCACTTCTATCGACGTATTGTTCCTGATTCCGCGTCCGTGGATTGCCCCGGTGTGGTTTCCGCTTGGTGTATCGTTGCTAACCATCGTGCTGATTGCTGTGTTTTATTTGCTGCCGGGGATGTAATGAATTTATAAAAGCACCAGCCGTGCGTTTTTAAACGGTATAATATAGAGGCTTGTTAATTGCTTGCTATAATTATGTGAACTGAAATCCCAAACACAACAAGTGTTTTTCTGTTTTTTTGTTTATCATTGTAGTTGTAATTTCACTAACCGATGAAAGCGCTAACTAACGAGATACTACAACTTTTGAATAAAAATCAAGAGGCTGCTTTTGAAGTGGTTTTTAAATTGTACTATCCGCGGTTGGTGTATTTTGCAAAAGAATTTGTTCCCGAAAGTGAATCGAAAAACCTGGTTCAGGATGCGTTTATTTCCATGTGGGACAAAAAACCACAGTTCATCAACGAATCGCAGCTGCAAAGCTATTTATACACCAATGTAAAAAACAACTGTCTGATGTTTTTGCGTCACGAAAAGGTGAAGAAAAAATACAAATCGGAGGCAGCTTTTCAGAAACAAAACAGTATTTACACCGAAGCTTTGTCGGGTCTCGATACTTCAACAGTAACTTTTCAGGAAATTGAAACGATTATTGAAAAAACGCTTTCGGAGCTACCTGCCCGTTGCAGAGAGGTTTTTGTTTTAAGCCGCATGGAAGG
Source organism: Draconibacterium orientale (assembly GCF_900111425.1). Classification (NCBI taxonomy): domain Bacteria; kingdom Pseudomonadati; phylum Bacteroidota; class Bacteroidia; order Marinilabiliales; family Prolixibacteraceae; genus Draconibacterium; species Draconibacterium orientale. The sequence goes on from NZ_FOHT01000019.1 coordinate 28,184, forward strand.
CAAGAAAAACAAAGAGGTGGCTGAAGCTTTGAACATTTCGGTTAAAGCGGTTGAAGCACAAATCACCAAAGCCCTCAAAACACTCCGGGTTTCGCTCAAAGATTATCTCCCTTTAGTCGCCTGGCTGCTTTTTAATATAAATCAGTAAAAAAAATGTCTGAATAATGCTCAGATATTCAGTGGTTTATATGGCTCGATGTCAGGAAAATTCAAAAAAATAAAATTTTAAGCTAGGGTAATTGCCTGCTTGGTCATTATATCAGTAACAATCGCAAAATGGATTCGGAAAAACTAATACATAAAATCACAGAGAGTAAGCCGCTAAAGGATTCAGATGAACTTTTAGATTATATAAATGAATCGGGGGAGAATACCAAAGAGTATATCCGCTACAAATCGCTTTGGGCGATGCTACAAACCGGAAATGAAATGGACGAAGAAACCATTAACGATGGTTACAAAGCGGTAAAACGAAAAGTAAAAGGCCGCGGAAATTCAATTCTCCTGAATATTGCAAAATATGCAGCCATTATCATTCTGGCCGTTTCAGCAGGTTATATGGTTCAGTATGCCGGTTTGAATAATGAAATTGCCATGAACGAAATTTTTGTCCCGAAAGGAAACCGAACGTTGGTTGTGTTACCCGACGGATCGAAAGTTTGGCTGAGTAATGGAACAAAGCTGGTTTACCCCGAAAGTTTTGTTGGCGATTTTAGAGATGTACAACTGGAAGGTGAAGGTTTTTTTGAAGTTACACACGATAAAGATCACCCTTTTATTGTAAATGTGGGGCAACACCGCATAAAAGTTTTGGGGACAAAATTTGCTGTGGTGGCCTACCCCGATGACGATGAGGTAAAAGCAGAACTGGTTTCAGGGAAAATTCAATTTGATATACAATCCGGTGTTACCAAAGAGAGTTACAAGTCTTTTATGGTAAAACCTATGCATAGCTTAGTTTATGACAAAACCTCCGGGAAGGTTTACGAATCAATCATTCCGGATGGTTTTCATGATTACTGGCAAAAAGGAACTTATCGTTTCCGGAATGAAACTTTTGATTCGCTGGCAACAAAAATTGCACGTATCTATAACGTGGAAATCATTTTTAGCGATGAAGAGCTTAAAACGCGCACTTTTACAGGAACTTTAAGTGTTGACGACAATATTTATACATTAATGGAAGTATTCAAAAGTGCTTCCGGAAAACCTTTCGAATACCGTTTTGACAGTGGAAAAATTTATATAGACAAATAACTAAAACTAAAAAACCAGCGCCTATGTAACAAACCAAATTTATGAACTAAAAACGGGAAATGCCTGGCCGCACTTCCCGTCTGTCAGGAAACACGCCTAATGTTTCCTTCTGAGAATCAATAAATAAGCCGCAATCGGCTCAATTATCGAACTTTAACACGTTAAATGTATGAAAAAAACTAACATTTGCAATGGGGAGAGTTGTATGCCCCATTTCAAAAAACTATTACGAATTATGAAGATCACATGTTTGCTTGTAGTGATTGCATTTGTGCAAGTTTCGGCCTCCACCTATGCACAATCAACGAAGTTAACATTGGACATGAAAAATGCCCGACTAGCTGAACTATTTGAACAAATTGAAAAAACCAGTGAATTCCGCTTTTTTTATGACAGTGACGAAATTGATCTGTCGAAAAGAGTATCAATTACTCAAACAAATTCCAATATTGTAGATATTCTGTCGGAAGTATTTGCCGGAACCGAATATACCTACGAATTAATGGACCGACATATAATTGTCAAGCATTCAGAAGTATATAATCCTGCTACAGGAATAGCAACTGCAGCACAGCAGAGTGGAGTTACGGGTACAGTTACCAGCCGAAGTGGCGAGCCATTGCCGGGTGTAACCGTTGTGGTAAAAGGTACTACGAAAGGTACAGTAACTCAGGGTGATGGAAGTTATTCTTTGTCGAATGTAAAACCCGGAGCTATTCTTGTTTTTTCTTTCATCGGAATGGAATCGCAAGAGATCGAGTTGGGTAACCAGACTACTGTTGATGTTGCACTGCTCGAATCAAATATCGGTTTGGAAGAAGTAATTGCAATTGGATACGGTACACAAAAGAAAGAATCGTTAACTGGAGCAATTGCCGGTGTTTCTGCAAGCGATATCGAGCAGGTTCCGGCAGCAACCGTTGGTTCTGCTTTGGCCGGTAAAATCGCCGGTGTTTCTTTCCGTATGCCCGACGGACGTCCCGGAGCGCATGCTACCATTCAAATCCGTAACATGGGCGATCCTTTATATGTTATCGACGGAATTCAGAAAGATGCAGGCCACTTTAACAACCTTTCGCCAAACGATATTGAAAGTATTAGTGTGCTGAAAGATGCATCGGCAGCAATTTATGGTGTACGTGCAGCAAACGGTGTAGTTGTGGTAACGACCAAACGCGGTAAAAAAGGCACTAAGAATACCATTAATGTAAACGCATATACTGGTTGGCAAAACTGGTCGCGTTTCCCTGAAACAGTTGGCGCTTACGAGTGGATGCTTGGAAAAGCATATTCTGAAATGAACCTTGACGGACATACCAATATTACACCGGAAGAATTGGACAAATGGAAAGCCGGTACCGAGTCTGGTTACGAAAGTTTCGATTGGTATGATTTTATCATTCAGCCTAATGCCCCACAATCGTCAATAAACGTAAGTACTTCGGGTGGATCGGATAAGATTAACTACTATTTGTCGTTAACTCGTCTGGATCAGTCTTCTGTTTTAGGTCGCGAGTTTACATTTGGGAGAACCAATTTCCAGTCGAACCTTGATGCACAGATCACTGATCGTTTTAAAGTTGGCGTTTCAATAAACGGAAACATTGAAACACGCGACAACCCTGGTGTTCCGGGGGGAGATGATTACTGGGCTCCACGTTTTGCTTTGTTCCGTAACCGTCCTACCGAAAGACCTTTTGCCAATGATAATCCGGAATACATTAATAATATTGGTCATATGTCAGAGAACTGGGGTTTGTTAACCAAGGAGAATTCGGGTTACTGGACGGAAGACTGGCGTGCACTGCAAATGAACTTTGTGGCAGAGTATGACATTCCAATCGACGGATTATCTTTTAAAGGAACCTATTCGTACTTTATTAAAGACCGTATTATGAACGGTCACGAATATACTTACGAAGCTTACTCGTATTTCCCTGAAACCGATGAGTACAAGGTAACCTTCTCGATGATGAATCCATGGCGCGAACGTGGAACACATAAACAGTTTGAAAATGTGCTTCTTGGACAGTTGGACTATGTAAAATCATTTGGCGATCACAATATTGCGGCAACCGTAGCAAACGAACGTATCGAGCGCCGCGACCTGGATGTTTGGGTGCATGCCGTGCCTAAAACCAACGCCCTTCCTCTTATTCAGTTTCCTGATATGGATACTTACGATGACAGAGATTACGAAAGTGCTCGTATTGGTTATATCGGCCGTTTTAATTACAACTATGCCAATAAATACTATTTCGAATTTGCAAGTAGATATGATGCCTCATGGAAATTTGTATCAAGCAAACGCTGGGGATTCTTCCCATCGGTTTCCGGAGGTTGGAGAATTACCGAAGAGAAATTTGCTAAAGAATTGTTGGGCGAAAGTTCATTTAACCTGAAGTTACGCGGATCGTATGGTGAACTGGGTGACGATAACGTAGGTATTGGCGATTTCGATTACTTGACTGGTTATAATTACGCTTCACAGGCGGTTATTATGGATGGAGAGATAATCACCGGAGCCCGCGACCGTGGTGTGCCTATTACATCCATTTCATGGTATACAAGTAAAATTGCTGACATTGGTGCCGACTGGTCGTTATATAACGGAAAGTTAAGTGGTACCGTTGACTATTTCCATCGTAAGCGTGAAGGATTACGCGGCAGAAAATACGATATTCTTGTTCCGAATGAATTAGGTTATACGCTTCCTGATGAAAACGTAAACAGCGACGCAACAATGGGAGCTGAAATGTCAATCGCTTACGATGGCAATGTTGGCGATTTTCATTACTCGGTAGGTGGTAATATTTCGTATGCACGAAATAAATTCCTCGAATCGTACAAACCACGTTTTGGTAACTCATGGGATCATTACCGCAATTCGCAGGAAGATCGTTGGTCGGGTACGTTCTGGGGTTACGAAGTTATTGGGCAGTTCGAGTCGTTTGAGCAAATTAACAGCTGGCCGGTAAATAACGACGGCGTTGGTAACCGCGATATGCTTCCGGGCGACCTGATTTACAAAGATATAAACGAAGATGGTGTAATCAATGGTTTGGACGAACGTCCGATTGGATTCCCGAGAGATCGTAACCCAATTGTAAACTTTGGTATTAATCTGGCTGCTCAGTACAAAGGATTTGATATGAGAGCCGACTTCTCGGGCGGCTCAGTTTATTCTTATAACCAGAACTGGGAAATGCGCTGGCCTTACCAAAATACAGGTAACTTGTTAGCACAGTTCTATGATGACCGCTGGCATCGTGAAGATCCTTTTGACCTGAATAGTGCCTGGATACCGGGACGTTATCCTGCATTACGTTTTAACACAGGATGGCATAACAATTACAACAAACAGTCAACTTTCTGGCTCACCAATACCAGATACATCAGGCTACGTACGTTTGAAATTGGTTACAGCATACCTGAAAGCCTGATTTCGAAAGTTGGAATGCAACGCTGCCGTGTATATGTAAGTACATATAACCTGTTCTCGCTTGATAATGTGAAAAGCTTAGGTGTTGAACCGGAGATTATGGATGAGAACGGACTACAGTATCCGCAAAACAGCATGATTAATGTTGGTGTAAATCTAACTTTCTAATTTTTAAAATTGAATGAAGATGAAAAAGATATTATATATACTCGTAATTCTGGTAGCCTTTAATTGGGGCTGTAATGATGAAGACTTCCTGGACAGGGAGCCAACTGATATTCTTCTTGATGCTCAGGTGTGGAACGACGAAGCACTGATTTTATCGGTTGTTAGCGACCTTTATTTTAGAATTCCGGAATACCAGTCGGCCGAAGGATGGTGGAACTTTGCCGATTTCGATGAAGCTTTTGCTTCAAACTTTGGCGATTACTGGCGTCATAAAAACAACGACTGGGGATATGGCGAATGGAGCCTGTGGAACTACGATTATATCCGCGAGATTAACCTGTTTATTCAGAAAGCTGAGTCGGACCTGACGAATGAACTCGACCCTGCTGTAAAAGCACGTTTTATTGCTGAAGGTCGTTTCCTGAGAGCCAATGCTTATTTCGAGTTGGTAAAACGTATGGGTGGAGTTCCGCTAATTTTAGAACCTCTGGAATACGATTTTAGCGGCGATGCCTCTTATTTGCAGCATCCACGTGCCAAAGAAGCTGAAGTTTATGATTTCATTTTGAGCGAACTGGATGCTATTAAAGGCGATCTACCAAACGATGTTAATATTAAAAGCCGTGCTACACAAGGTTTAGCTTTAGCAATGAAAGCACGTGTGGCAATCTACGCCGCATCAATTGCAAAATATGGTGCAACTACACCAAACGTTAGTTTACCTGGTGGCGAAGTTGGTATTGCTGCAAACCTTGCCGAGGGATACTACAATCAGGCTTTAACCGCTGCCAAAGAGTTGATCAATAGTGGAACTTATTCGCTTTACAACAAAAAAGAAGACTTGTCGGAAAACTTTGCCAATATTTTTATTGACAAGGCCAATAATTCGGAAGTAATTTTTGTACGCGACTATGTTCAAAGTGAGCGTTGGGACGGAAGAGCGAACCAATGGACACTGTGGAACCAACCATGGTCGGGTGCCGAAGATTTGGAAGGTGGTCGTACCAATCCTTCTCTAAACCTGGTTCAGTCGTTCGAAATGTTGGATAATAGTTTTGCAACTTTCCAAACCACTACTGAAGAGGGGGATTATATTTTCTTCGACGATCCGATTGATATGTTTGCAGGCCGCGATGCTCGTTTAGCCGGTACCGTAATTCTTCCCGGTTCGAAATTCAAAGGTAAAGACCTTGATATCTGGGCTGGTTATCAACTGGCTGACGGTAGCATTATTACAGGCGATGAGTTTGGCCAGCGCAAAGTGTTGCCGGGTTCTGAAACTCCGGTGCAGGTTGTTGGTTTCGACGGGCCAATCGATGGTCGTGAGTTTAGTGCACAAAGTGGTTTTTATGTACGCAAACACATGGATGTGAATACTGGCTCTGGTCAGCGTGGATTAAAATCCGACAGATGGTGGGTACGCTACCGTTTAGCCGAAACTTACCTTATTGCTGCCGAAGCTGCATTTGAGCTGGGTAATGCTGGCGAAGCAGCGGGTTATATGAATACCGTTCGTAGTCGCGCAGGATTTACAACTGATTTAACAGCCGACGATATTACTTTCGATCGTATTGTACACGAACGCAAAGTGGAGCTGGCTTTCGAAGGTCACCAACTTTGGGATATGAAACGCTGGCGTTTGGCGCACATCGTTTTTAATGGCGAGCAAGCTGATTTAACAGATCAACCGTGGAAAGCCGATGAGGTTAGCACACGCGTATTTGGTTTGTGGCCATACAAATATTACGAGCCGGGAAGTGAGAATGACGGAAAATGGATCTTTAAACAAGTGTTGCCGGGACAGGTAACCGGTGCGGATCGTTTCCGCTTAGGTAACTACTATTCGTTCATTAACGACGGTATCAGAAATAACAATCCACAAATTGTTAAGAACCCTAATCAATAACCTTTAAAGGAGAATACAATGAAGAAGTTAAAATTTATATTCACACTACTTGTTGCTACTGCGATTTTCGCATCATGCGACTGGGATAATTACGACGAACCGGAATCTTTCCTGAAAGGAACTATTGTATACAACGGCGAGCCGATTAATGTAAGTTACAACGATGTAAACTTCCAGCTTTGGGAGCCGGGATGGGAATTGTCGTATCCTATAAATGTTGTTATTGATCAGGACGGAACTTACTCTGCGCTGTTGTTCAACGGCAGCTACAAACTGGTTTTCCCTGACGGACAGGGGCCGTTTCGTACTGTTGGAGCAGACACGCTTGATGTTAATTTGAACGGCGATCAGAATATGGACATCGAAGTGGAGCCATATTACATGATTCGTAATGCACAGTTTTCGGCTGCAGGTGGAAATGTAACAGCTACTTTCCAGGCCGAAAAAATCATTACTGATGCAGATGCACGCGACATTGAACGTGTAAATCTATACGTAAATAAAAGTCAGTTTGTTGATTTCAGAACAAATATTGCCAGTACCGAAATTGGTGGCGGCGACATTGCCGATGCAAACTCTATCAGCATGTCGGTTGCAGTTCCTGAAATTACACCAACACAAAATTATGTGTATGCCCGTGTGGGATTAAAAGTTGCCGGTCGTGAAGATATGATCTTCTCGTCGGTACAAAGAATAGATCTATAACCAACTATCTGTTGAGGTTGTCCCGGTGATTGTGCCGGGATAACTTCATTGACAGCCTTTTTTATTTAGACCAACTATTTTTCATTTTAATCTGAGATCAATGTTTAGAATACAATTTTGCGGTATTGTTTCAATGCTTGCCTTACTATTTATTGCCTGTTCGCCAACTGAAAAGGTAAACGACGCAGTGAAAAAAGAGTCGTTTAGGGCACCATCTTATCCCCTTATTACAATCGATCCGTATACCAGTGCCTGGTCAAATGCCGATCAGCTTTTTGATGCTGCGGTAACACACTGGACCGGAAAAACACATTCACTTATAGGCGCGCTGAAAGTAGACGGCGAAGTGTATCGTTTTTTAGGAAAAGAAGTAATTCCTCCGAAAGTTATTTTGCCCATGGCGAATTACGAACAATGGGAAGGCAGTTATACGGAAAAACAACCAGCGGAAGGCTGGGAAAAAGCCGGTTTTAACGATTCTGCCTGGAAAATAGGAAAAGCTGCTTTTGGTACCTCAGGAATGCCGGCTTTGGCAACAGCATGGGAAAGTAAAGACATTTGGGTGCGTCGCTCGTTTCAATTGCCTGATGAATTGGGTGCTGAAGATGTTTACCTGATTTACTCGCACGATGATATTTTTGAATTGTACCTGAATGGAGAGCAGTTGGTAAAGACCGAATATGAATGGCACAACAATGTACTTTTAAAACTTAACCGGGAAAGTTTGAAACTAGGTGAAGAAAACATTATAGCCGCACACTGCCATAACCGCACCGGAGGTGGTTATGTTGATTTTGGAATTATTCAGGAACGGAAAGAAAAAGAAATTTTTGCCACAGCAGCAATTCAAAATAGTGTTGACATAACAGCAACAGCTACAAAATATAATTTTACATGCGGACCGGTTGATCTTCAACTTGCATTCGTATCGCCTTTGTTACCCAATGATCTTGATTTATTATCGCGTCCGGTAAATTACATCAATTACGAAATTGAGGCCAACGACAACAAAAAACACGATGTTCAGATTTATATTGAAACGACACCCGAATGGGCTGTAAACGATTTAAGCCAGGAAGTAATTTTAACCACCGGCAACCAGCAAAATATTAGCTGGGTAAAAGCCGGAACTGTTGAGCAGCCTGTATTAGAAAAGAAGGGCGATAATGTGCGAATCGACTGGGGTTATCATTACCTGGCAACTGCCGATAACGCGGAAAATGCGGTTCGTATTGGCGACTATCTACTTTCGAAAAAACAATTTACAAACAACGAATTACCTGAAGCTGGCGTTGATGAATTTACCACTAAAATGAGCCAGTCGATGCCGGCACTGATTTTTATAGAGAACCTGCAGGAAGTAAGCGACCAGTTAAAAAGTGGTTACGTAATGCTGGCTTACGACGACATTGAATCTATCCAGTATTTTGGCAACAACTTAAAAGCGTGGTGGACAAAAAACGGAAAAGTAAGTATTGAAGATGCTTTGCAAGCTGCCGTTTCTGAACGCGAGAATATTCTTTCGCGCTGTGCTAAACTTGATAAGGAAATCTATTCTGACACATTTAAGGCAGGTGGCGAAAAATACGCCAAACTTTGCGAGCTGGCATTCCGTCAATCTATTGCTGCACATAAACTGGGAAAAGATACAAAAGGAAACATCCTTTTCCTTTCGAAGGAAAATTTCAGCAACGGTTCTATCGGAACGGTTGATGTTACTTATCCATCAGCACCTCTTTTCTTGAAATACAATCCTGAATTGCTAAAAGGAATGTTGAACCCGATTTTCTATTATTCTGAAAGTGGAAAATGGGAAAAGCCTTTTGCTGCGCACGATGTAGGTACTTATCCGTTGGCTAACGGACAAACCTATGGTGGCGATATGCCTGTGGAAGAATGTGGCAACATGATCATTTTAACCACTGCAATTGCCGATGCAGAAGGAAATGCCGATTATGCCGCAAAACATTGGGATGTGTTAACAACCTGGGCAAACTATTTGATGGAGAATGGCCTTGATCCGGAGAATCAATTGTGTACCGACGACTTTGCCGGTCACTTCGCACACAATGTAAACCTTTCGGCAAAAGCAATTATGGGAATTGCCGGATACGGAAAATTGGCAGCCATGTTAGGGAAAAACGATATTGCTGAGAAATATACCTCTGAAGCAAAAAATATGGCGCAGGAATGGATAAAAATGGCCGACGATGGCGACCACTACCGTTTAACATTCGACAAACCGGGAACCTGGAGTCTGAAATATAATTTGGTTTGGGATAAATTGCTGAATTTGGGTATCTTCCCCGAAGAAGTGGCTCAAACAGAAATTGCTTATTACCTGACCAAACAAAACAAATACGGCTTGCCATTGGATAACCGCAGAACCTACACAAAATCAGACTGGATTATTTGGACAGCGACTTTGGCTGACGATAAGGCTACATTCGAAAAGTTTATCGATCCGTTGCATGGGTTTGTAACCGAAACACCAGATCGTGTTCCAATGAGTGACTGGTACGAAACACCCGATGCAAAACAGGTTGGTTTTCAGGCGCGCTCGGTAGTTGGCGGATATTTTATAAAAATGCTGGAAAAATAGGCGAATGAAGAATACGCTTTTCATATTTATACTCGTGATTTGGGCATTGCAATCAAATGCCCAATCACAGCTGCCTCTTGGCGATCCTTTCATTATGTATCATCAGGGAACTTATTATGCTTACGGAACGCAGTCGCCTGATGGTATTGTAGTGTATGTTTCAGATGATTTGAAAAAATGGAGAATACCGGCTAAAGCGCCAAATGGTCTGGCTTTGCACAAAAGCGAGGTGTATGCTGAACAGCGGTTTTGGGCACCTGAAGTTTATTTTGTTAACAACATGTTTTACATGTACTTTTCTGCCGATGAGCACATTTGTGTGGCTACATCCGATAGTCCGCTCGGGCCATTTAAGCAGACGGTAAAAAAGCCGATGATTGAAGATGAAAAGTGTATCGATAACTCACTTTTTATCGACGACGATGGAAAAGCTTACCTTTCTTTTGTGCGGTTTACTGATGGAAATGTCATTTGGATTGCCGGGTTGGAAGACGATTTAACTACACTAAAACGCGAAACCATAACGCCATGTTTGCATGTTTCGCAGCTGTGGGAAAATGAGATGGCACGCGTTAACGAAGGTTCATTCATCGTAAAACACAAGGACATCTATTACATGAGTTATTCCGCAAATCATTTCGAGAGCCCAAAATACGGTGTTGGATTTGCCACTGCCAAAAATATTATGGGGCCATGGGAAAAATATGAGCAAAACCCAATCCTACAAAAACCTGACGGATTGAAAGGAGTGGGGCACAGTGCCATGTTCAGGGATAAGGATGGGCAATTGCGAATTGTTTTCCACTCGCATCATGATGATAATAAAATTCATCCACGTTTGATGCACGTTGGCAGGGTGTATTTCGAGAATGTTGATGGAAAAGAAGTAATGAAAATTGGTGATGAAATTCTCACACCAACACTGGAAAAGAAATAAAATGCATTTGAAAATTTACACAACATTTTGCTTACTGGTAATTTTTACCTCTTGTGCGAAAAGTGAGAACCTGCCAGCAGAAGCAGATTCAGTAAAAACAACCTTCTCCAACCCGGTTTGGGATGGTGCCGATCCGTGGATGGTAAAACAGGACGACGACTATATTTATTGTTTCTCTATTAACAACGGAATTGCAGTTTCGAGTTCCAAATTCATGACCAAAAGAGATAAGGCCGAATACATATGGAAAGCACCTGCATCGGGTTGGAACAGCAATTGTATTTGGGCGCCTGAAATTCATTTTATCGACGGACACTGGTATGTTTATTATGCTGCAGGCGTTTCCGGTCCTCCTTTTATTCATCAGCGAACAGGGGTTTTGCGCTCGGCAAACGATAATGTTTATAGTGAATACCAGGATATGGGGATGTTAAATACAGGCGACGATCCTGACGATATTGCGAAAAACATTTGGGCCATTGACATGACAGTGCTTGAACATAAAGGTAAACTATATGCCATATGGTCGGGTTGGCTGAAGCAAATGGACACCGACGCAACGCCGCAGCACTTGTACATTCAGGAAATGGAAAATCCATATACACTGAAAGGAAAACGGGTTTTGTTATCATCGCCCGAAGAAAGTTGGGAAACCGGCGGACCGTTAAATTTGAACGAAGGACCTGAAGTTTTGAAACATGATGATCAGGTGTTTATCGTTTATAGCTGTCGCGAATCGTGGCTAAAAGAATACCGCCAGGGAATGTTACAGATTAAAAAACCGGATGCCGATCCGCTCCATCCTGAAAGCTGGATTAAAACAGGACCGATTTTCGAAGGGAATGATTCGGTTTACGGAGTGGGGCATGTTTCGTTTGTAAAGTCGCCCGACGATTCGGAAGACTGGATTATTTATCATTCGAAAAAAACAACAGAGCCCGGTTGGGATCGCGATGTGCGAATGCAACCTTTTTATTGGAATGCCGATGGAACTCCTGATTTTGGAGAAGCGGTAAGAGCAGGTAAAGCCTTAAAACGTCCTTCGGGAGAAGTAGAAATAGAACAAAATCAAATAGATCAATAAAATGAAACGAACATGAATTTTCCTCATTCTAAATTCACAAACCTGACTACCGCAGGCAGGCAAGAATGATTAAAATTTATGTGAGTTCCTGAATGTATTCAAATTTTTTGAACATTCAGATATCAAAAAAATTTAAACAGATGAAAAGAACAGGAACTTATCTTTTGGCAATAATGCTGTTTTTGGGCGTTGCCTGCCAGTTGAAAAAAGAAAAGCAAGAAGCTGCCGACACAAAAAACACTGAAGTAGTTTCGCAAAAATGGACACAGGAACAAGCTGATGCCTGGGCTGAAGAAAATGGTTGGTTACGGGGAAGTAACTTTAATCCGAGTACTTCAATTAACCAATTGGAGGTTTGGCAGGCCGAAACTTTTGATACTGAAACCATTGACCGCGAACTGGGATGGGCCGAAGAAATTGGTTTGAACTGCATGCGTGTGTATCTGCACCATGTAGCCTGGGAAGTTGATAAAGACGGATTTAAAAACCGCATGAACAAGTACCTTGAAATTGCTGACAGCCACGGGATAAAAACTATTTTTGTGTTTTTCGATGACTGCTGGAATGCTACATACCAGGCCGGCAAACAACCCGATCCGAAACCGGGCGTTCATAACTCTGGCTGGGTGCGCGATCCGGGCGATTTGCTGTACGAAGATGAGAACCTGGTAAACGTTTTAGAAGTCTACGTAAAAGATGTGCTTACTACGTTTAAAGACGATAAAAGAATTGCAATTTGGGATTTATACAACGAACCCGGCAACTCCGGCTATAGCAACCGTTCGATGCCTCTGTTGAAAAACGTATTCAATTGGGCCTGGGAAATCCGTCCGTCGCAACCGGTTTCGGCTGGTGTTTGGAATGCTTCGTTAACCGATTTAAATAAATTTCAGCTCGAAAATTCCGATATTATCACTTATCACAACTACGAAGGCCCGGAGCAACATCAGGCAGCTATTGATACCTTAAAAACCAGAGGCCTGCCAATGGTTTGCACCGAATATATGGCGCGACGAAACAACAGCTATTTCCAAAACATTATGCCAATTCTACACAACGAAAATATTGGCGCAATTAACTGGGGTTTGGTTGCCGGAAAATCAAATACAAAATATGCCTGGGATGAGCCAATTCCGGATGGATCGGAGCCACCACTTTGGTTTCACGAAATTTTCCACCCCGATGGAACTCCGTACAGCCAGGAAGAGGTTGATGTAATAAAAAGTTTAACCGGCATAAATTAGTTTTACTAACATTTAAAACCAGTGGTAATGAGCAGGCGATTTTATTTGTTTCTTATCGTAATTGTTTCTTTTCTCCAGGGATGTCAACCTCAGCCTTCAGCATTGAAAATTGAGAATCCGCTACCTGTAGAGTTTGGCGATCCCTATATTCTTAAAGCATCCGACGGAAATTATTATATGATTGGAACCGGCGGAGTAAAAGACGGTTTTAAAATGTATTCGTCTTCAGACCTGAAAAGCTGGAAGGACGAAGGCCGGATTTACCAGGGAAATACTTCCGACTCGTGGAATATTGCCAATTTTTGGGCTCCTGAATTGTATGAAAAAGATGGTAAGTTTTATCTGCTTTTTAGTGCCGATTGGCGCGAAAACCCGACCAACGAACTGGAGAATTTCCGAATTGGGGTAGCCGTTGCCGACAATCCAACCGGCCCTTATACCGATTTGATGGATCGTCCGATTTTTGACCCGGGATATCCTGTAATCGATGGAAACCTATGGTTTGAAGACGGAAAGACGTATCTGTATTATTCACGTTGTTGCTACAAAAATCCGGTTGAAAGTGAAGTGGCCGACTGGGCACGCGAAAAAGGAATGTTCAACGAGATTGAAGAGAGTTGGGTATATGGTGTTCAAATTGAAAACGACTTTTCAGGAATAATCGGCGAACCGAAATTATTGCTGCGTCCTCCGGTAAAAATGGATGATCAGCAAGCAGAATGGGAGAGCCGGTCGGTAACTTCAGGCGAGGTAAACCGCCGCTGGACGGAAGGTTCGTACATTATTAAAAATGACGACACGTATTTCATGATGTACTCTGCCAACTATTTTGGCGGAAAGAATTATGCGGTTGGTTATGCAACCTCTCCATCTCCACTCGGGCCTTTTAAGAAAGCCGATAACAACCCGGTTTTGCAGAAAAATGTAGAACAGGGCGGAGTAGTTACCGGCACCGGCCATAATTCTATAACGTTGGCACCTGATGGGAAAACCATGCTTTGTGTTTATCATGGAAGAACTTCAGAAACAGGAGATGAACGTGTAGTTTTTATCGACCCGATGGAAATAACCGCCGATGGAAAACTTGTAGTGCACGGACCTTCAACCAAATACGATAAATCTTCGAATTAGTACTAACAAATCATACAAAATGAACCAATTAAAACGATCTATAACTGTGCTGCTGTTGGGCTGTTTTTTACTGGCTTGCAACCCTAAAAAAAATACAGAACACTTAATATGTGGAGTGTTGAAAGAAGCCGATTTTAAAACCACTATTAACGGTAAAGAAACCGGTTTGTACGAGTTGAATAACGGAGAGCTAACAATGGCTGTAACCAATTATGGCGGACGAATTGTAAGTTTGCTGGTGCCCGGCAAAAACGGAGAAATGGCTGATGTTGTGCTGGGTTTCCCATCAATTGATGCTTATTTAAATGCCAACGAAGTGTTTCACGGAGCACTGATTGGCCGTGTAGGAAACCGTATTGCAAAAGGTAAATTTTCCTTAAATAATATTGAGTATTCGTTGCCAATTAATAACGATCCTAACCATTTACATGGTGGCCCCGGAGGATTTCATAATGTGGTTTGGGATGTAAAGTCGGTGAATGATACTTCTATTGTTCTTAGCTACTTATCTAAAGACGGAGAGATGGGCTACCCGGGGAATTTGAGTGTGGAAGTTACCTATCAGCTCACGCCCGAAAACGAAGTGCAGATCGATTACAAAGCAACTACTGATAAAAGTACGCCGGTGAATCTAACCAATCACGCCTTCTTTAATTTAAAAGGAGAAGCTAACGGAACCATCAATGATCACCTGCTAACGATTAACGCCGATAAGTTTACTGCTGTAGATTCAACCTTGATTCCGCTGGGAGAAAATGTGTCGGTTGAAGGAACACCTTTTGATTTCAGAAAAGCCAAAGCCATTGGGGCAGATTTACCGTTGCAAAACGAAAATGAGCAGTTGCAAAATGGTTTGGGGTATGATCATAATTTTGCTCTCAATAAAGCGGAGCCAGGCAAAATGTTGCTGGCAGCAACGGTTGTAGAACCGGCAAGCGGAAGGAAAATGGAAATATTCACTGAAGAACCGGGCATTCAGTTTTATGGCGGAAACTTTATGGATGGTGCCGATACCGGGAAATATGGAAAGAGTTTTGATTTTCGCGAGTCGTTTGCATTGGAAACACAACATTTTCCCGATTCGCCAAATCAATCTGCCTTTCCTTCAATTCTTTTAAATCAGGGAGAGACTTATGCAACCACAAGTATTTATAAATTTAGTGTAATAACGGATTAACCAATAATTTCAGATGCGCAGTTATTTATTGTAAATTGCGTATAAAATCATTAACCGATTTTAACATGCTTAAACCAACTAAAATATGCCGCTTTTTAATGGCTGTATCTTTTTTTTCAGTCTTTGTAAAAACTGGTGATGCGCAAAACTATCAGTTAAAACCTGTGCCTTTTAATCAGGTAACAATTAACGATAATTTTTGGGCTCCGCGATTAGCTTCGCATGCAAACGCTACCCTCGAAACCTGCATTGCCCAAATGCAGGACTCAACCGAGCGCATTAACAACTTTGCCCGCGCTGCCAGCATTATGGAAGGACAGCATCAGGGGATTTATTTTGATGATTCGGATGTTTATAAGGCAATGGAAGGTATTGCCTATTCCTTGATTAACAATCCAAATCCCGTAAGGGAAGCCTTGCTGGATAAGTGGATCAAACTGATTGCCGGTGCGCAGCAAGAAGATGGTTACCTGAATACTTTCTACACACTGAATCATCCGGATGAGAGGTGGACCGATATGGAAAAGCACGAAATGTATTGCGGCGGACATATGATTGAAGCTGCCGTAGCGCATTATAAAGCAACCGGTAAAGAAACATTTTTGAATGTTGCCATAAATTTTGCCGATTATCTCGCTAAAAATTTTGGCCCCGGTAAAAAACATTGGGTGCCCGGGCATCAGGAGATCGAACTGGCATTGGTTAAACTGTATCACGAAACAAACGATAAAAAATACCTGGACCTGGCTTACTGGTTATTGGAAGAAAGAGGGCATGGGCATGGTCACGGCGAAATTTGGAATAAGGAACACTGGGGGGCAGCTTACTGTCAGGATGATGTGCCGGTTTCAGAGATTAGCGAAATAAAGGGACACGCCGTTCGCGCGATGTATTTATTTACCGGAATGGCCGATGTTGCCGCAGAAAAAGAACTGCCGGATTACGTTGCTGCACTGGAGCGGGTTTGGCACGATGTGGTTGACCGGAATATGTACATTACCGGTGGTATTGGCAGCTCCGGATCGAACGAGGGCTTTTCGAAAGATTACGATCTGCCTAACAAAACAGCCTATTGCGAAACCTGTGCTTCCATCGGAATGGTATTGTGGAATAGCCGCATGAACCTGTTTTCGGAAGATGCCCGCTACATTGATGTGATGGAACGATCGATGTATAACGGAGTCCTTTCAGGAGTTTCGCTTGATGGCGATTTGTTCTACTACGTTAACCCGTTGGAATCGGATGGCGATCATCACCGTCAGCGCTGGTTTGGATGTGCCTGCTGCCCGAGCAATATTTCGCGTTTTATTCCTTCGGTGGGAAGTTATATCTACCTGACCTCGGCCGAGGAGGTGTTTGTAAATTTATATGTTGGAAGTAAGGCTCAATTTGAAGTGGGAGGGCAGAAGCTTACCCTTGTTCAATCTACAAACTACCCATGGGAGGACGAAGTGGAATTTACAGTAAATCCAGAATCTCCTGCCTCTTTTGCGTTGAATCTGAGGATTCCCGGATGGTGTAAACAGTACCAACTTTGGGTGAATGGAGAACTAATAAAAAGTAAACCGGGAAGAAGCAGGTATGCCAAATTAACTCGCACCTGGAATAAAGGCGATAAGATTAGGTTGAAGATGGCTATGCCGGTTGAACTGGTGGCTTCTCATCCTAAAGTTGAAGAAAATGTTGGGAAAAGAGCCCTTCAGCGTGGGCCGCTGGTATATTGTCTGGAACAAACCGATAATAAGCAGTTTAATCTTGACGAAGTTTCAATTGCTGAAACAACAGCTTTTTCGATAACTGATGCCGAAGGAAAACTAAAAGGGATGAAAGCGGTAAAAGCTGAAACAAACGGCCAAACATTAACTTTTGTGCCTTATTTCTCGTGGGACAATCGCGAACCGGGAAAAATGAAGGTGTGGATTGATTATAACGAATAAATGTTAAGCCGATGAAGAACACGATACTTGTAATAACGGTAATGTTCCTTTTGACTTTTTGTGCTCAGCCTGAAAAGAAAAAGGAAACAGCTTACTTTCAAAATCCTGTTATTGCCGGCGATTTCCCCGATCCATCGGTTATTCGGGTAGGAGACACGTATTATGCTGCGGGTACGAGTTGCGATTTTGCACCAAACTACCCTCTTTTCGAGTCAAAAGACCTGATAAACTGGAAACGTATTGGATCGGTTTTTAATGAGCCACCTGCCTGGACTGCCGACGATTTCTGGGCACCGGAGTTGTTTTATCACAACGGAACTTTCTTTGTTTATTACACCACCAAACGAAAAGACAACCGGATTGCCTGTATTGGAGTGGCCACAACCAAAGATATCAGCAAAGGATTTACCGATCATGGAATTCTTATTGAATGGGGTGAAGAAGCCATTGATGCATTTGTTTTTCAGGATGATGATGAAAAGCTATACATCACCTGGAAAGCCTACGGCCTGACTCCGGGGCGCGATATTGAAATACTGTGTTCAGAGTTAAGCGATGACGGAATGCAGCTTGTGGGCGATCATTTTACGCTCACCGATTTTACAAAAGGCTGGCAGGGAGCCGGCGATGAAGGACAATGTATCGTGAAACGCAACGGGTGGTACTATATGTTTTATTCGGTAGGAGGCTGTTGTGATAACCGATGTGATTACCGGGTGCGGGTGGCCCGATCGAAAAATCTTAGGAATGGATGGGAACAATTTCCTGAACCGATTTTACAGGGTGGTGACGAGTGGCGCTGTACCGGCCACGGAACGCTGGTAAACACTCCTGATAACCGGTATTTTTACATGTACCATTCGTACAATGCTACCGATTTTGAATACATTGGAAGGCAAGGAATGTTGAGCGAAGTGCTTTGGAACGATGAAACCGGATGGCCTTATTTCAAATACAACACCCCGGCACTGAAAGCTGAAGTGCCTTTTGAAAATACCCACCAGGTAACTGATAGTGTTTTTATGGATGATTTTTCTGATGAACAGAATCTTGTTTTTTGGTCGTGGGAAGTTAATCATAAAAAGCCCGGAATAGAAGTTAAAAATGGGCAGCTGGTACTGACGGCTAACGAAGCAGGTGTTGGTTTTGTGGGATTACGTCCTAAATCGGGTAACTACCAACTCAGCTCAGAAGTTATTCAAAACGAAGCGAAAAGTGGTATTGGAATATACAGTAATCGCCAAAATATGATTGCGCTGGTTGTAAACCGTCATCAGCTCGAATTATTCCAGGTAAATAATAGAGAAAAAGAGGTGCTGGCAACTGCAGAGCTAGAAAATGCAGGGTCGGTGTACCTAAAGTACGAAGCTATAAATGCCAGGTATTTTCAGTTTTTCTGGTCGCTCGATGGTAAGGAATGGATGCCGGTTGAAACAACTTCAGGCCTTCAGGTTGATGGATCGTTTATTGCCCAGTGGGGCTATGCCCCGCGTGCCGGTTTTATATTTGGAGAGCATACTGGAAGCTCTTTTGCCTACAACGAAATTAGGGTGAAATACAACTAATCGGATATAAAATGAAGTTAAGAGGTTTTGTATTTTTTATGTTGGTTTTCGGCTTAAGCATTTTTTCAGTGGATGCAATTGCACAAACAGCTGCGAAACGAATGTTTTTCTCCGATTTCACCAATGGCTCGGTTCTTTTTAACGATGGCACAAAAACAGCTGCCATGCTCAATTACGATACTTTCGAGGAGCAAATGATCTTTAAAAACGGAAATGAAATTATGGCGCTGGCATCGCCCGAATTAATTTCCATCATTAAAATAAATGATCATGTTTTTGAGTGGCTTGAAGGCGACATTTTTCTCGAAAAAATAGATAATCCATCAGTATTAATCTATAAAAGAAACCGTAACCAGCTAATTTCGAAAGGAAAAGGAACTGCTTTTGGCGGAGTTTCAAACACTTCGTCGGTGCAGCCGGTTAATAATTTGCCACGCGGGTACGATAAGCAGGGAACTGAATTAAGTGTAAATGAGGATTTCGAACTGATGCCGGATAATCTGTATTATACCAAAGCAAAGACAGGATTCAGAAGTTTGGCTTCTTCAAAACAATTTTGCAAAGCTTTTGGCGGCGACAAAAAGGACGTGACAAAATATATTCAAACCAATAAAATGAATTTGCAAAACGTGGACGATGTTCTACAGCTTATTGAATATTGTACGAATAACAGGTAATTGAAATAGGAATAAATTAAAGAAAACAAAATAGCATGAATACAAGATTAAAATTTTCAATCGTGTTTTTGGGGCTTATAATTTTATGCCTTAATACATTTGCTCAGAAAAGAAGCGGCAACAACCACAACCCTGTTTTTGAAGGCTGGTATGCCGATCCGGAAGGAATTGTTTTTGGCGATGAATACTGGATTTATCCGACTTATTCAGCCCCGTACAATGACCAGATTTTTATGGATTGCTTTTCTTCCAAGGATTTGGTAACCTGGACCAAACACGAACGCATTATCGATACCACTGCAGTGAAATGGGCCTGGCGCGCTATGTGGGCTCCGGCTATTG
This sequence comes from Draconibacterium orientale, assembly GCF_900111425.1. Classification (NCBI taxonomy): domain Bacteria; kingdom Pseudomonadati; phylum Bacteroidota; class Bacteroidia; order Marinilabiliales; family Prolixibacteraceae; genus Draconibacterium; species Draconibacterium orientale. The sequence goes on from NZ_FOHT01000019.1 coordinate 48,358, forward strand.
TCGAAAAAGAAGGAAAGTACTTCCTGTTTTTTGCGGCCAACGATATTCAAAGCAATGACGAAGTGGGCGGAATCGGTATTGGTGTTGCCAACAAACCCGAAGGCCCGTATAAAGATTACCTCGGGAAACCGTTAATCGATAAATTTTATAACGGTGCTCAACCTATCGATCAGTTTGTTTTTCACGATAAAGATGGCCAGTATTACATGTTTTATGGTGGCTGGCGGCATTGCAACATCGTTAAGTTAAATAACGATTTTACCGGTTTTGTTCCTTTTGAAGACGGTGAAACTTTCAAAGAAGTTACGCCCGAAGGTTATGTGGAAGGCCCGTTTATGTTTATCCGAAACGGCAGGTATTATTTTATGTGGAGCGAAGGTGGCTGGACCGGCCCCGATTACAGTGTGGCCTATGCGATTGCCGATTCTCCATTTGGCCCGTTTGAGCGTGTTGGAACAATTCTGAAACAGGATGAGAATGTGGCGAGAGGCGCAGGGCATCACTCGGTAATTCAGGTTCCCGGAACCGACGAATATTATATTGTTTACCATCGGCGGCCACTGAACGAAACAGATGGTAATCACCGCGAAACCTGTATCGATCGCATGTATTTTGATGACGAAGGATTTATCAAACCGGTAAAAATTACTTTCGAGGGAGTGCAGGCCCGGCCAATAAATTAAACCTGAAATAATCGAACTTAAACCAATGAAAAGAATAGCACTACTTTGCCTTGGCCTCATTCTGTTTAATAGTAAATAAAGGATTTTTCCATGTATTATAGGATTAATAATTAAACTACTATAACTATGAAAACCAAAATTCCGTTAACAGTAATTATTCTTCTGAATACCCTGGCTCTACTGGCACAGCCTGAAATGTATTATGGAGACACTTCCCGTTCGGGAAAACCTTTTTCGAAAGATCCACATGTTATCCGTTTCGAAGGGAGGTATCTAATGTACATAAGTGCACCGCCATCAGATGGCGGAGATGATGGAATGCAGGGCTGGGAAATAGGAATAGCTGAAAGTACTGACCTTATTAACTGGGAAAAAATTGGCAGTGTACCGCCTTCGGGCAAAGTGGAAGCAAAAGGTATATGCGCTCCGTGTGCACTGGTTGTAAACGATACGGTACATCTTTTTTATCAAACTTATGGCAACTGGAGAAATGATGCAATTTGCCATGCCTGGTCAACCGACGGTATTCATTTTACACGAAATACAACAAATCCCATTTTCCACCCAACGGGAGACTGGACCAGTGGCCGGGCAATCGATGCCGAAGTTTATTCTTTCAATAACCAATATTATCTGTATTTTGCCACGCGCGATCCCGATATGCGAATACAGATTATGGGCGTGGCAGTTTCTCCTCTTGATGGGGATTTTAAACGTGAAAGCTGGACCCAGAAGTGCAACAAACCAATTCTGGCTCCGGAATTTCCGTGGGAAGGAATGTGTACAGAAGGTGCATCTGTAATTCAGAAAGGCGAATGGCTGTATATGTTTTATGCCGGAGCCTACAACAACAAACCACAGCAGGTTGGGGTGGCAAAAAGCCGTGACGGGCTGAAATGGGAAAAATTATCAAATAAACCTTTTCTTACCAATGGCGATCCCGGAACCTGGAATTCAAGCGAATCGGGGCATCCCCATATTTTTGAAGATGAAGATGGAAGTACTTACCTGTTTTTTCAGGGAAATGATGATAACGGAAATACCTGGTTTATCTCAAAAGTAGAAATAGGCTGGAATGACAGTGGACCATATTTTAAATAAATTTTTATACCAACTAATATTTTAAAAATGAAACAACAATTTATTGTACTGATTTTTGCACTAAGTGCGTTAACAAGTGTTGCCCAGTGGAAGCCGGCGGGCAACAAAATTAAAACCCAATGGGCCGAAAAAATTGATGTAAACAATGTGTTGCCCGAATATCCGCGACCAATTATGGAACGTGCCGACTGGCAAAACCTGAATGGTTTGTGGAATTATGCCATAACCGAAGCCGGACAAATGCAACCTGCAAATTTTGATGGCGAGATTCTGGTTCCTTTTGCAGTTGAATCAAGTTTGTCGGGTGTTCAGAAAACAGTTGGCGAAACGAAAGAATTGTGGTACCAACGCACATTTACGGTGCCTTCAGCGTGGAAAGGAAAAAAAGTATTGCTGCATTTTGGTGCTGTTGATTGGAAAGCCGATGTTTGGGTAAACGACATAAAAGTAGGTTCGCACAAAGGTGGTTACGATGCCTTTTCGTTCGATGTAACTCCGTTTCTTAACAAGTCGGGAGAGCAAAATCTTGTGGTAAAAGTATGGGATCCGTCAGACAGAGGTTACCAACCGCGCGGAAAACAGGTGAGCCGCCCCGAAGGAATCTGGTACACTCCGGTAACCGGAATCTGGCAAACGGTATGGCTCGAGCCTGTAAACGAGAAACATATTACCGATGTTGTTGCCATTCCGAATATCGATAACGCAAGTTTAAAAGTTGATGCATCGGTTTGTGGCGCTACTTTTGGCGATGTTTACGAAGTCGTTTTAAAAGATGGAAATAATGTTGTTTCAAGCGGAAAAGCTGCTGCCGGACAATCGGTGGAACTGCCTGTTTCAAATGCAAAATTATGGAGCCCTGAATCGCCATTTCTTTACGACCTGGAAGTTAAATTAATCAGCAACGGAAAAACCGTTGACGCTGTTGACAGCTATACAGCCATGCGTAAAGTTTCAAGCAAACGCGATGAAAACGGAATTGTTCGCCTGCAGTTGAATAACAAAGATTATTTCCAGTTTGGCCCGCTCGATCAGGGCTGGTGGCCCGATGGTTTGTACACCGCTCCAAGCGATGAGGCTTTGAAATACGATATTCAGAAAACCAAGGATTTTGGTTTTAATATGATTCGTAAACACGTTAAAGTAGAACCTGCACGTTGGTACACACACTGCGATGAAATGGGGATTTTGGTGTGGCAGGATATGCCAAATGGCGACCGCTCGCCACGCTGGCAAAACCGCCAGTATTTTGATGGTACTGAAATGAAACGTTCTCCCGAATCGGAAGCCAATTACCGCAACGAGTGGCAGGAAATCATGAACGAACACCTATCGAACCCATCGGTGGTTTGCTGGGTACCCTTTAACGAAGCCTGGGGGCAGTTTAAAACCGAAGAGATTGTAGAGTGGACAAAAGCACACGATCCAAGCCGTTTGGTAAATCCTGCAAGTGGCGGAAACCACTACCGTGTGGGCGATATGCTCGATTTGCATAATTATCCGGGGCCGGAAATGTATTTGTACGATGGAAGCCGCGCTACCGTTTTGGGCGAATATGGTGGAATTGGTCTGGCTCTTGAAGGCCACCTTTGGGCTACCGACCGTAACTGGGGTTATGTTCAGTTTAAAAATTCAAAAGACGTAACCGATAAATACGTTGAATACGCCGAGGAGCTTTATAAAATGGCAAAAAGCGGTTTTTCTGCTGCAGTTTATACACAAACGACGGATGTAGAAGGCGAAGTAAACGGCTTAATGACTTACGACCGAAAAGTGATTAAATTGGATGAGAATCGCGTTCGCCAGATTAACCAGAAAGTGTGTAAAGTTTTGAACGAAAAATAGTTTTTAGATACGTTCAGTTTTCGATTAGTTTTTTATTTGTTAAGGAGTTTAGCGTTTTTTATAACACTAAACTCCTTTTTGCTTGTTAAGCATGCAATTCGATAATAAAAACTGCCTATTAAAAAACCGGTACCGAATTTTCAAATGATGGCGACTGACCCGTGATTTCCGGCCAGCCATTCACCCAATGAACCTGATCCATTACTAATACACGACCTTTATCCGGGGTGCTTCTTATGTATGAATGGTATAGCATCCAGTCGTTTCCGGCCTCGTCTGAGATGATTTCTGAATTGTGCCCGGTTCCAACAAACTGGTTGTTGCCCTGAATAAGCACTTCGTATGCGTTTTCCATCATTGGTTTTCCTGCTTTGTTAACATAGGGACCAAATAAATTTTCCGAGCGCCCCACAACGGTTTTGTAGCTGCTGTTGGCGCCTTCGCAGCATGAGCCAACCGAGGCAAACAAATAATAGTAGTTTCCTTTTTTATGGATGTAGCTTGCTTCAAAAGCCGTACCTGCTACTTTTTTTGTTGTTGCTGGTTTCATACTCAATCCATCATCGGCTAATTCAACACTATAAATTCCAAAGAAACTTCCCCAGAATAAATATTTTTTACCACCATCTTCTATATAAAAGGGATCGATAGAGTTATGTACACCAATCTCGTTACTGCGAAATAATTTTCCATTATCAGTAAAAGGCCCGGCCGGGTTTGTTGCCGTTGCAATACCTATCCCGCAGGTATTTCCACCTCCCCAAACCGACAACGAATAATACAAAACATATTTTCCGTTAATATAATTAATGTCGGGCGCCCAAATTCCACCATTAGGTTCCCAATTCGGGCGGGTTTCATCAGTGAATGCAGTTCCTAAAACTTTCCAGTTAAGCAAGTCGTTGGAACGAAGAATGGGTGTGTTATGAATGTCTTCGGTGGCGTAAAGGTAAAAATAGCCGTCGGCAGCTTTTATAATTGTTGGATCGGGCAAACTGGCCTGAATTACAGGATTCTTATAGGTGGTATTTTTGTTGTTTTCAGGCTGTTCACCGGCTTCAGAATCGCTGGTACAGGAACTGGCCGCAAGTGATAGCAGCATTATTACAAGCGTTAAAAAATTGTTTCTCATAATTTTAATTTGCACGTTTTTTAATAAAAAAAAGGCCGGAAAAGTACATCCTCCGGCCGTTTATAAGTAGTTCCCGAAAGTTGTCTCATACTCTGACGAGACCTGTCACTTCGGGTATTTCAAAGTGTTTGTAATTTATTTTTTCTCCAGACTTATGGTCATGTTCAACGCATCGATTGTTAAAATACAATCGCCGGCTTGTTCTTCTGTAATCAGCCATTTTAAATCAGGATTATACCCTCCGGGAGTAGCTTGTACCTGGTTGTCATCCCAAATGTTGGCATTGGCATTTATAGGCCTTAAGAAAGGACATCCCCAGCCTGCACTCTGGTCGTTGTAAGGTAATTTAAAATCCTGATTGGCTTGTGTTGTGCATTCCAGCGTAAAGATCTCAGGAACTTCCGGGTTCCAGCTAAATTCCGTAGATGATGGCATATTCCATGCAATTCCAATTCCGAGGCCTACGCCCCATACATGGCTGAATCCTTTGTATCCGTGAACGATTTTTAACTCGTTTTTATCCAGAATGATAGAGTACAATCCGGCTTTGTTAACCGTAAATTCAATGTCAGAATCGCTAACGCTCTCATTTTTTACCAAGCCTGTTTCATTCTCGCCTTTGCTCCACGAACCTTTGTCTTCGGTTGTTGAGTTTACAAATTTAAAGGTACCTTCCTGCAGTTCTCCAATCCACTCGTAAGTGTTACCGATATTTTTTCCTTCAACAACTTCGTTTAACTTAATTCCATTGCTTATTTCCGATCCTTTTGGATTAGCAGAACCAACCAGGTACAGATTTACCGGGGCGATCTCGAAAGTGGTTACCAACACCTTTGTGGTTGAGATTTCAGGTTTTACAAAATAATCTCCTTCTGATGAGGCAATTATTTCGGCTTCAATCTCGGTGCTGCTTCCGTAGTTTACACCAAGTCCGTAAAGCATGGCATTTAAATCGAAATGCGAAATGCTGTATTCCGAAACGCCTGCATCCAGTTCAATTTTATCGATGGCAGTGGTAAGCCCGGGTAGTCCCAGTTTAAAGTAGTAGGTTATAGTACCATTGTTTGCGCGTTCCTGTGCCGGATCCCAACTGAATGTAATGGCGGTTTCATTCATTAAATCCTGTGATAAGGTAATCTCCTCAACGCTGGGAGTAAGGTGCATGCTGTCTTCAACGGTGTCTATTTCAATTTTAACATCGTACTCTTCATCGCAACTGCTAAAAAGTAGCATGCCCATTGCGAAGATTACGAATAGTATATTTATTTTTTTCATCTGTTTTAAATTTGTTAAAGTAATTTCCACAATTATTCAGACTCTGTCCAGTAAGGTGATTGTACCAGGTTTGGATTTTTATCAATCTCATCCTGATAAATAGGGAACCAGTAATATTTTTTCTGATATACTCTTTTCTGGTATTGCGTACGCACAAAGAATGCTTCCGGGTCGGAAGGATCATCTGATTTCTTAGTACCCGAGAAATTCATTCCGTAGAAATCGCCATCCAATATTTCTTCTGCTTCTTTCCAGCGTCGGAGGTCGTCATAGCGAACACCTTCTCCACAAAGTTCAACCCTACGCTCGCGACGGATAATTTCGCGCATTTCATCCTGGTCATTCAGATTTACTGCGATATAACCATCTTGTTGAGAAGTTGCATATTGAGGAATACCGGCTCTCTCTCGAATCAGGTTCAAATAAGTAAGAATTTCCTGATTTCCGGGGCTTACTTCGTTTAGTATTTCGCAATAACTAAGGTAGGCTTCGGCAAGACGGTAAACGATGCCTGGACGATATTGCCATGAACCATTTTTAGAATCTGAGTTAGGATGCTTTCTTTTTAACCCTAAATACCCGTTCTGAGGTGCATCGTGGGTGAAGTTATTGTCTTTTCCATACTGATAAAAATCAACATTCCGACGGTCCCAGATGTAATAACGTTCGTTCCAAAGAATGGCATTGTAGAAACGCGGTTCGCGGTTTACATACATGTTGAAAGTTCCTGCTTTTGCGGCAACTTTTTCTTCGCCGTCGTACCAGTTCCAGTTGTCGGTATTTCTTACATCATCGTTTGTTGAAAAACCACTTTCTGTATAACCCGATTCCGGGTTGATGATTGGTTTTGTTTTGTCGCCGTTCTCATAGCCCAAAATTGGCGAAAGGCCATTATCCATAAAGAAAGCATCAACTATAGATTGAGTCATGCCCAAACCTCCGTTGCCTCCTGCCCCGTAAGGAGAAATGTGTTTGTCGAATTCCGTTTGGTTTTGCGGACGTGCAAATAGTATTTCTTTATTACCATCGGCATAAGTACGGGCATGAACCCAGGCTGTTGATGCAAATGCATCGATACTACCATCGTCGTTATACATTTTGTACAACTCATGGCCTGTAGCTTCAGCTTCCTGAATCAGCAATCGGTGTGCCTCCAAAGCTTTTGTCCATTTGTTTTGATCGTATGAGCTGTTGAAAAGCGGAGTGCCTTCTGCATCCGTAAAGTTCGCATAATCTGGGTTGCCGTTTACTAACGGAGACGCAGCAAAAAGTAGCATGCGGGCACGTGCCGCCAAACACATTACTGAAGTAACGCGGCCATATTTTATTGCCTGTGTATAGCTTGCCGGTAAAATTTTGGATGCTTCCAACATTTCATTGTCGCACCATTCAATTATTTCATCGTATGGAACGGGGCCGGTAAGTAGCTCTTCTGTCGAACCATTGGTAGGTGCAATATAATCGGGCTGAAAAGGGCAAACACCATAACAGTTTACAAACAAACTATAGTAGTAAGCCTGTAAAAAACGACATTCGGCCTGAATGTATTCAACTTCCTGCGCGGTGATTGTAGTTCCTTCAATTGGCACAACATTGGCACGCAAAATATTTGCTGTACGAATGCGTTTCGGTAGATCTCCCCAGTAACCACCAGCCCATGGGGTTGCGGTGTTCCAGTTACCTGTAATTTTTGGAATGGCATCCCATCCCCATTGTTGCCAACGTTCAGAAGGAGTCCAGTCGTCGCCCATTACTCCCCATCCGGTTCGGTTCAAAGAACCCCAAGTTGGGTCGGGTATACCGGAATACACATAAGCCAGCATACTTTCCATTCTGTCTTTGTCAGTGAAAACCATATCCATGGTTAATTCTGTATCTGATTCTTTATCCAGGTAATCCGTGCAGGAAAACATGGTGCCCAGCAGCAGTATCAGGAATATATATTTTAGTTGTATTTTCATCTTTCTATATTTTATAGGTGATTTCATCTGTTTATAATTGTTTATTTTTTAAAGTAACAGATGTAACTCCCATGATTATAATCATTCGTATTTTCGTATAATAATTTCTCATGGTCGTTTCATTATCAGAATATTAAGTCAATTCCGAGCATAACTGATTTAATTGGAGGGTATTCAGTTCCGTTGGAAGTTGAAAGTTCAGGATCCCACAATTTGAAATCAGAAAATGTTAACAGGTTATTTCCGTTGATGTAGATACGACATGCTTTAAACATATCTTTTTTTACCGAAGCCGGAATGTTATATCCGATTTCAATTTGTTTCAAACGCAGGAAGCTCATGTCCTTTTTCCACCAGGTAGAATTTGCATTGTTGTTGTAATTTGTAGCATACGACAAGCGTGGATAGAAAACATCCTGCGATGGATTTTCTTCGGTCCAGCGATCGGTATAGTTGGTGAAGATATTTCCCTGAATTCCCTGGCCTGATCCCGGAATAAAGTACTCACTTTCGTCGCCAATAAAGCGGTAAGTGTCTCCAACTCCCTGAAAGAATACACTCAAATCGAAGCCATGTAACGAAATGTTTCCGCCAAATCCGTAAACCATACGCGGATCGTTGGTTCCGCCAACATAACCTTTATCTTTTGAATTGATTACGCCGTCTTCGTTCCAGTCAAGAATTTTAATGTCACCAGGGCGTACTTCAGCCAATTCGTTTTGTGGAAGTTCCGGAAGTAGATTTCCCAAACCGTCGAAATCCTCAGCTGTATACAACCCGATTGCCTCATAACCGTATAGTTCGTTTATTGAATGGCCGGTAATATCCTGGTGGGTTCCTTGTTGCCCTGCCGGAACATCAAATTCCAGAATTTCGTTTTTGGCATAACTTAGATTGGCAAAAAACGAGATGTCGGCTTGGTTTATTTTCTTATTGTAAGTAATTGCAACTTCACCTCCCTGGTTTTTCACTTTTCCGAAGTTGGCATAAGGAGTGCTTAGCAAACCGGCCTGTGTTGGAATGGTGCGTCGTTGCATAAAAATATTGTCGCGGTATTCATGAAATGCATCCAGTTGAATGCGTAATGCCGATCGAATGCTGAATTCAATACCTACGTTCTTCTTTGTTACCGTTTCCCAGGTTAGGTTATTTACACCTATATCGCCCTCGGTAACCCCATCTTTCTGGTAGTCGGCGTTATTCCCCCAATGGTAACCGGCGGCATCGGTATTCATTGTGGTTAAGTAGGCAAAGCGTCTTTCTGACCCGATCTGATCGTTTCCGGCCTGGCCCCACGATGCGCGGATTTTCAGGAAATCAATGGTTTCTTTCATGCCTGCCCAGAAATTCTCTTCAGACACTAACCATCCCAGAGCAAACGATGGGAAGAATCCGTAACGTTGTCCCTTAGCAAAGTTTTCCGATCCGTTATATCCAAAGTTAAATTCTCCTACATATTTATTTTTAAACGAATAGGTAGCACGGCCAGCAATACCCTGGTTACGGTAGGGTTGAATGCCCCCGTCGTCGTAGCTACGCTGGTTAAATAGTAACAAACCTGTAAGGTTGTGGATTTCGTTAAAAGTGTGGTCGTAATTCAGAATCCATTCCAGGTAAGTTTGGTTGTTTCCATAATCACTTCCTTCTTCGTAGTTCAAAAACTCAGAACCTGAACTTAATAAAGTCAGCTCCAGTTCTCCTTCATCATCGCGTGTTGTGGCCGGTAGGTAATAAGTTGGATCTTTGCTACGCGTTAACGAACTATAGCTGTAGTTATCGAACGAGAACGATAGTTTTGTGCTTAAGCCCTCAGTAATAAAATCCAGTTTTTGCTCTAATGAGAAAAGCGATTCCAGTTTACTGCTGGTATAAACACCATAGCCATATTGGGTAAGGTGAGCCCATGGGTTTACCCGTTCACTCCTAACCGGAATTTTCCCATCGGCGTAAATGGCCGGGTGTACCATTGGTGGAGTTTCGAAAGCATAGTCCCATACTTCATTTGTTCCTTTCGACTGTTTGCGTAGTTTTTGCAGATATCCTCCAACACTCAGGCGTATTGCTGTTGTTTTAGTGAGGTTCAAATCTACATTCGAACGCAGGTTATAACGTGTTAATCCTGTGCTGGTATCGTACGAAAGCGAGTTGTCTCTTTTCATGATACCATCCTCATTATAAGCCGAGGCAGTGAGGTTATAGCGCAACATAGCCGAGCCTCCGTTCACATTCAGGTTTGCCCGGGTATTGTAGGCATGTTCTTTCGAAATAGCCTTTATCCAATCAACATTTGGATACAGTTCAGGATCATATCCGCTTCGGGTGCGGTCAATCGCCAGTTGCTCGTAATACGGAACTTTGAATTCTTCCGTAGCCAAATCGTTTAATAGTTGCATATGATCGGTAGCACCAATAAACGAAGGCATTTGAGTTGGAGCGGTTATAGCGTGTTCAACCCGAACATTCACAACCGGTTTTTGAATTTTTCCGCGCTTGGTATTTACCAGAATTACACCGTTTGCACCGCGTACACCGTACATGGCACTGGCTGCTGCATCTTTAAGTATCGAGAATGATTCGATTTCTGAAATATCCAGATCATCCAGCGAACGCTGAACACCGTCAACCAATACCAGAGGATTGGTGCTTCCCGAGAACGAAGAAATACCACGAATCCAGAAATTTGACTGGTTGTATCCTGGCTCGCCCGAACGGGTTACCGCAATTACACCGGCCAGTTTCCCGGCTAAAGTGTTTGAAATATTTTTTGATGAACTAATCTGTAATTCTCCCGGGTTGATGTTTTGAATAGCACCAACTACCGAAGCCTTTTTCTGTGTACCGTAACCAACTACCATTACTTCATCCAGGTCGGTGGTTGCTTCTTCCAAAACAATGTCGCGAGGAATTTCATTAACCGGAATTTCCTGGTTTTGCATTCCGATAAAAGAAAAGATCAAAACGGCATCGTCGGGGGCATTCAGGCTATAAACACCATCGGCATTGGTAATTGTTCCGCTAGATGTTCCTTTAATAACCACAGAAACTCCGGGTAAAGGAAGGCCCTTGCTGTCGATAATTCGTCCGCTAACCGGTTTTTGATCCTGTTCAGCAGGTTCTTCAACCTTTGTTTGTTTTACGGGAACCAGAACAATTTGCCGGTCGATTATTTTATAGGTCAGATTGGTGTTGGCCAATACTTGTTCCAGAATTTCATCCACCGATGATTGATCAGCGATCACATCGATTTTTCTTTCCAGATCAACCTGACTGTCACGGTAAAAGATGTTAAATTCGCTTTGGTTCTGAATTTTCTCAAAAACCTGTTTTACGGTTACATCCCTTAACATGAACGAAAATTTGGCACTTTGAGAATAAGTAGTGTTAGCAAAAACACTGCTCATTCCAACGAGCAAAAGAAAGATGGTAATCCTCATAATCCGAAGAAATTGGGTACCTCCTTTGCTCAAAGAGCAATTCGGATACCTCGTTTTACTTTTTTTCATAAATTTGTTTGATTTATAAATTTTAAGATACATTGCCTCGCAGCAATGTTGATTAATTTTTACAGCCTGCAGATGTTACAGCATCTGCAGGCTTTCTCATTTTTTAAGACAAAAACAAGTGGTTTTACATAGGCTTAACTAGTTTAGATTTATGATTAGCTTATTGTTTTCTCTATTTAGTTTAATCTGAGTGGTTTCAGCTATAATGTTCAGCACCTCTTCTGCGGTGTTTCTTAAGTTTAAATTTCCCGAGAATGTTTCTTTTCCAATGGCCGCACTTTGTAATTCTATATCGACATTGTAATAGCGCGATATTTTTTTAACAATGGTTTCAAGTGGCTCTTTTTCAAGAATCAGGTAGCCGTCGCGCCACGATAAATACTTTATTACATCAACCTGGCTTTCCTCAAAACGTTCCGTGTTGTTGTTGTAAACAATTCGTGTTCCGGGTAAAATTGTTTTTTTCTCGTTATGGAACACTGTATTGTTATTCGCACTGATTTCTATTTTTCCTTCCGCCAGAACAGTACCGCTGTTTTTATCATCTTCGTAGGCGTTTACATTAAAAACTGTTCCCAGAACTTTTATTTCAAAGTCTTTGGTTTTCACGTAAAATGGTTTTCCATCCATATGCGCAACATCAAAAATAGCTTCTCCGTCGATGTACACTTCTCGTTTGTTGCCTGTATTCGTTGCCGGGTACACCAATTTCGATCCGGAGTTCAACCATACCTTCGATCCGTCGGCAAGTGTTATGTGTGTACGTTTTCCGTAGGGAACAACCAGTGTGTTAAAAACAGGCTTTTTTTCCACTACCAACTGCGTAATTTTTTGAGTAGAATCGATGGTGATATTCTCGCCCTTCTCGTCGTATAAAATGTTCGATTCTTCTTCGGCAATTAAAACCTGTCGCCCATCCTGAAGTATAAGCTGTGTTGCGGTATCTGGTTGCGAAAGTTGCAGGGTTTCAACCATATTGTTGAAGTCGGTTTTAGTACTGTTGTGTTGTACTTGCCATATCGAAAATGCAACAATAAGGAAAGAAGCAGCCACAGCCCAGCGCGCAAGTGTTTTTCTCCGCTTTTCACGTTGGATAGAAAAACTGAGTTGTTTACGCACGTCTTCTTTATCCTGTAACGATGGTGCTCTTTTATAAGAAGTCAGAAAGGAATAAATCGTACGGGCCAGATGCAATTCTTCAGCTTCCGAATCATTTTTATTTTCAGCTTCTTCTACGATGGAGTCAATGCTGAATTGTTCATCTGCCAGAATATCGTATGCCTTTTTTACTTCGTTGTTATCCATTATGGTTTTAATCTACATCTACATAAAGTGGATGGAAGTAAAAACATAGACAAAAAAAATAAAAAATTTTTGTCTACCCGGTTTGAATTCTGTTTCTAAGTAAGAAAAACAAGAGTATGGAGTTAAATGTTTTACCCTTTTTAATGGCTTTTCGTAATTCTTTTAATGCTCTGTATATCATTGTTCTGGTCGATTCGACAGAGATGTTTAACGTGTCGGCAATTTCCGGATAGCTTAAATTGTGTTCAAACTTTAAGGAAAGTGCTTCCTGTTGTTTTTTCGTCAGTTTTTTCATTCCCTCGGCAAGTTCTCTGAAATGTTCTTTTTTTGTTTCGTCGGCTATAATTTCATCCTCCAGTGATCGAACTGGTGTATCGTTTAAAAGTAAAAGTTGTTCGTCGTTCAGAAGTGTGTTTCTTTTTGTTCCTTCTTTATGCAACAGCCGCCTGAGAGAGCGTAACAGGTAAAACTGAATGTTGTCGGTTTCAGAAAGTGTTTTACGGTATTTATAGAGATTTAGAAAAAGATCGTGAATACAGTCTTTTATAAAATCCGTGTCTTTCGAAAAATTCAGGGCATACGAGTATAATTCGTTAAAATACTGGTCATAGATACGATAAAACGCATCATCGTCACCATTCTTAAAACGCTCCCAAAGAAAATAGGAAGGATTTTGTTTTTCCGTCATCAGTCCCTACACTGTCAATGTCCCTCTAAAAATTGTGCTAATATAAATAAAATGATTTTCCGATATTAATTTTTCGGCTATACTTGTCTCACTATGTAATGTTTGCCAAACAACGAATACTTTTTATTTATAGTAGTTTTCTTCGTCTCATTGTCGTTTTTCAACGATTATTATATGGATAAAATCCATTCAAAAAATGAAGTGCAAAGAGATACTTTATTTCGAATTAGCCTGTATTATTCAAAACTATAGTGCAAATAATCAATACCGATAAACGCATTTCCGGCTGTACGTTTGCGATTATTTGCGCTCACTCTCCACCGAAAATACAAAACTATCGCCCCGGTAGTATCCCAGGTTAAACTCGATCGGGCGTTTGTTTTCGTCGTACACCAACCGGCGTCGAAAAAGAACCGGGTCATCATTCGGAATATTTAGCTTCTTTGATAAAAATGGCGTTGCTTTTATAGCGCTAATCTCTTCGTACGAGAGAGATGCTTTTACGTGGTACTTTTGTTCCAGAATCTCATACAGCGGATTGGCAAAATTTTCATCGCTGCTGATACCCAGTTCCGGATTAAAATAGGAGATGAAATAAACAAACGGAAAGTCTTTTTTTCCGCGCAACCGTTCTAAAGTCAGCACTTGTTGGTCGGGCTCCAAATTGAAAAAGGAACTCACTTCTTTGTCGGCTGTTTGCCAACTTATATGAAGTTCAAAATTCTGTACCTGAATTCCCATTGCCTGCATTTCCTGCGAGAAACTATACCAGTTTTTTGCCCGCCCCGAAATTCCTTTTGCAGCCACCTTGGTGCCGTATCCTTTTTTCCGAACCAGTAATCCTTCGTAAACCAATTTGTTAATTGCCTGGCGTAAGGTGTTTCTCGAAATGTTGAGTTGTTTAGATAAGTCAACTTCGTTAGGAAGCAATTTCCCCTTTTGATATTCCTCCTGCTGAATCATTTCGCGAAGAAGCGCTTCAGCCTGTAAATGTAGCGGTGTTTGACTTTTATGGTCTATGTTCAACTTCATGTTTATACATTTATCTGCGCTCAAAGATACGCTAAACACGATAAAATAAAATATATTCTTCAATATTTTAAATTCTCTGAAATATGTATATGTTTGCACAAGAAATCATATGTATGAACATATGGTTTTTTAGAGGAGTTTTAAATATTTTTGGTTATCCTGTACTGGTTTAACGATTAAAAAAATAAAAGTCAATAAAAATATGAGAAGCATTTTAGGTTTTATTACAGTGTTGTTGGTAAGTTGTTTTTGGGTTAACAGCTTCGGCCAGGAATTAACAAAATATGTCGATCCAAATATCGGAACAGCCCATTCGCGCTGGTTTTTTTATACACCGGCAGCAGTACCGTTTGGTATGGCAAAATTGGCTCCGTCAACCAATGCACATTACGGAAATGAGCAGGGCTGGGAAGCCGTTGGTTACGACGACCGCGACAGTTCAATTGAAGGATTTGCAAATTTCCATGAGTTTCAGGTAGGAGGTATTGTTTTTGCGCCAACTGTGGGCGAACTTCAAACTGTTCCCGGCGATCTTGATAATCCCGACGGCGGATACCGCTCTCGTTTCGATCGTAAAAATGAATATTCAACAGCCGGTTATTATTCGGTTTGGTTGGATGATTATAAAGTAAAGGCAGAACTTACAGCAACTAAACGAGTTGGATTCCACCGTTATACTTTTCCTGAAACCGAGTCGGCCAATATTCTTTTGGATATTGGCAACCAGCAGGGTGAAAGCGGAAAAGTAAAAGATGCGGAAGCGGTTATAACTGCAGATGGACGAATTGAAGGTTATGTGATTACCGAACCTGAATACGTAAAAAAATACCAGAAAGGTGCTGACGTTAAAATGTACTTCACGGCTGTTTTAGACAAAAAGCCAACAGCATTTGGAACTTTTAAAGGAACTGATATTTTCAGAAACGAAAAGAAGATAAGCGGCGAAGGGGCCGGAGTTTTCCTCACATTTTCAACAAAAGAAAATGAAGCGGTTACCGTAAAAGTGGGCTTGTCGTATACTTCTGTTGAAAATGCCCGCTTAAACCTGGAGACAGAGGCAACGAATCTGACTTTTGAAAAGGCAAAGAAAGCCAGCCTGAAAACCTGGGAGAACTACCTGGGGCGAATAAAAGTCAGCTCTGATAACCACGACGATAAAGTGAAATTTTACACCGGGCTTTTCCATGCTCTTTTAGGGCGCGGTTTGGCCAGCGATGTAAACGGTGCTTATCCAAAAAATAATGGAGAAGTTGGACAAATTGCGTTGGACGAAAAGGGAAACCCAATTCATAACCACTATAACACCGATGCTATTTGGGGCGCATTCTGGAACCTGACACAATTGTGGGCCATCGCTTATCCCGAGTATTATTCCGATTGGATTCAGAGTCAGTTACTTGTATATAAAGATGCCGGATGGCTGGGCGACGGAATTGCATGCAGTAAATATGTTTCTGGAGTGGGAACCAATTTTACCAGCCTGGCAATTGCGGCGGCATACAACTGCGGAATTCGCGATTTTGATGTGGAACTGGGTTACGAAGCCGCGCTGAAAAACGAAATCGAGTGGAAAGGCCGTATTGAAGGAGCCGGGAAAATGGATGTCCGGCAGTTTGTGGAGCGCGGTTACAGTCCGTACGACGAACGTTATGCCTGGATAACCGTTGATGAAGGATCGGGATTTTCAGCCTCTCACACGCTGGAGTATTCGTTTAGTAGTTTTGCAGTGGCTCAATATGCCAAACATCTTGGCAAAACCGACGATTATAAATTGTTGTCCCGCCTGTATGATGGCTGGGAATTGCTATTTGATGAAGAAACAAAACTAATCAGGCCCCGGGATCTCGACGGTAATTTTATTCAGAACTTCGATCCGTTGGCACCATGGATTGGTTTTCAGGAAGGGAACGCCATTCAATACACCTTTTATGTACCACACCAGCCCGAAGAGTTGGTGAAAAAGCTGGGACGTGAAACTTTTAATAATCGCCTGGACAGCATTTTCATCGCATCGCAGAAAAACATTTTTGGTGGCGGAAAAGAAGTGGATGCATTTGCCGGACTAAAAGCACTGTACAATCATGGAAATCAACCGAATTTGCATATCTCATGGCTATTTAATTTTTCGGGCAGACCCGACCTGACACAAAAATGGGTTCGCGCCATTTGCGACGAATTTTACGGAACGGAAGGAATTCACGGCTATGGTTACGGACAGGATGAAGACCAGGGACAGCTTGGAGCCTGGTACGTAATGGCCGGAATTGGCTTGTTCGATGTAAAAGGTCTTACTGCTATCGATCCTGAAATGCAGATTGGCAGCCCGTTGTTTGATAAAGTAACTATTCAGCTTAACCCGGATTATTACAGCGGGAAACAGTTTGTTATTGAAACTGAAAACAACTCGAAAGACAATGTTTATGTGCAGAAGATTGAATTGGACGGAAAAGTTCAGGATTCACCATTTATCAAGTTTCAGGATATTGTAAATGGCGGAAAACTTAAACTGAATATGTCCGGAACGCCAAAAATCAATCAGTAATTAATTGAACTCAATTCTCTGTTTGCGACGTGATTCGCATATAAAATAAATTAAATGAAATTGGAAAAACGGAAAACAACACAGTTTTTAATGCCTGTTGAAAAGGATGGCGCGGTGGTGAATGGCTACGATATATATCCCTCGCTGAAATTGGGAAGCGATTTAATTTCAACCGATTTATCAGAACTTGCCGAAAAGCTTAAAGGAGAAAGTACAATTATTATAGATGGCTATGTTGGAGTATACTTCGAAAACTTCAGGTCGTTGTTAGATAGTGCGCTCACCGCATTGGGAAAAACAACCAACTGGGTAAATGTAGAAACTGCCTTCAAACCGGAAAATGAAATCGATGAACTGATTTCTCCGTTTTTAGGCGAAGAAGATTCGATATTCGGAACAAGGGCCACCATTAAGCTGGAAGATTATTTTGATCTAGATAAGCTTAAAGAAATAACGCCGGAAACCAATGCGGATATAAACCTGATTTACGGTGCCGGAGCTTCTCTTGCCGGGTGGAAAGGAAAACTGTTGTATATCGATTTACCCAAAAACGAACTGCAGTTTCGTGCACGTGCCGGGAGCATTAAGAACCTGGGAGCCAGCCA
This sequence comes from Draconibacterium orientale, assembly GCF_900111425.1. Classification (NCBI taxonomy): domain Bacteria; kingdom Pseudomonadati; phylum Bacteroidota; class Bacteroidia; order Marinilabiliales; family Prolixibacteraceae; genus Draconibacterium; species Draconibacterium orientale. Next base: position 66,027 of record NZ_FOHT01000019.1, read on the forward strand.
GTGTTTCGACATGAAGAAGATGTACAAGCGATATTATTTTGTCGATTGGGTGGTGCTGAATAAACAGAAAAAAGAGATTTTAAATGCCATTGATGTGATAATTGACGGCCAGCATGAGGATGTATTCTCGTGGATGGACGGCGAAAAATTGCGTACAGGATTGAAAACAATGGGCGAGAACTTTTTCCGTGTACGTCCGTGGTTTGAGCCTGGCGTTTGGGGAGGAACCTGGGTTAAAGACAATATCGAAGGTTTAAACCCAAATGTACCCAATTATGCCTGGTCGTTTGAATTGATTACGCCCGAGAATGGGATTGTATTTGAAAGCTCACGAAAACTGCTGGAAGTTTCTTTCGATTTGCTGATGTTTGGCGAGGGTGAAGCAGTAATGGGAGCAGACGATCATACAAAATATGGCGATGAGTTCCCCTTGCGATTCGACTTTCTGGACACTTTCGATGGCGGAAATCTGTCGGTACAGTGTCATCCGCGTCCTGAATATTGTAAAGAGCATTTTGGCGAAGATATTACGCAGGAAGAAACCTACTACATTCTCGACCGGAAAAATGATGCATCAGTATATATCGGATTTCAGGACGATATAGAACCGAAGAAATTTGAAACCGCTTTGTGGAATAGTTTCAACACAAACACGGCGATTGATATTACCAAATATGTGCAGGTTTTTCCGGCAAAGAAGCATGATCTTTTCCTGATTCCGCCGGGAACAATTCACGGATCGGGTATCGATAACCTGGTGTTGGAAATCAGTACAACACCATACATTTTTACCTTTAAAATGTACGATTGGGTGCGTCCTGATTTGGATGGAAATCCACGTCCGCTGAATATAGAACACGGAATGAAAAACCTGTATTTCGACCGGAAAGGGGAGAAGGTAACGAAAGAGTTAGTTTCTCTCCCAAGCCTGATTGAGGAAGGCGACGACTGGCAGTTGTACGAGCTTCCAACGCACGAAAAACACAGTTACCGCGTAAAACGGTACCATTTTAATTCGGTGATAAATGTTGAAACCGAAGGGAAATTTCACGTACTTAGTTTGGTTGAGGGAACTTCTATTGAAGTAGAATCGGAAAACGGACGAATGGAAACTTTCCAGTTTGCTGAAACCTTTGTGGTGCCGGCTGCTGCAAAATCGTACACCATTCGTAATTCTTCGGATGCTGAGGCTAAAGTTGTTGTGGCGTTTATGAAATAATGACTATGAGCGAAAAATATGCAATAGGAGTAGATGTTGGAGGAAGCCACATTAGCTCCGTTTTGGTGGATGTGAGCTCCGGCAACATTATAACGGAGAGTTTGTCAGAAGTGAAAGTTGACAACCAGGCATCTGCGAATGAAATTCTGGATAACTGGGCGGCTGCAATAGCTCAAACCATGTTGTTTACCGATCGGGAAAAACTGATTGGAATTGGTTTTGCCATGCCAGGCCCATTCGATTATAAAAACGGTGTGGCCTTGTTGAAAAACGTTGCCAAGTACGACAGTTTGTACGGAATGAATATCGGCGACGAATTAAAGAAACGCCTGGAATTGCCGGGTGAAATGCCTTTCAGGTATTCGAATGACGCGCTGTCGTTTGCCATAGGAGAGTGTTGGGGCGGAGAAGCCTCAAAATACAAAAATGTAGTGGCAATTACCCTGGGAACAGGATTTGGCTCCGCCTTTTTAAGCAACGGTGTTCCCGTTATTGAGGGCGATCGGGTGCCCGAGTCGGGATATGTTTATCACATTCCTTATAAAGAAGGAATTGCCGATGATTATTTTTCAACCCGTTGGTTTCTTGGTGAATATAAGCGCCGAACCGGAATTACCTGCAGTGGTGTAAAAGAGATTGCCGACCGTGTTGGCAACGATGAGGCTGCAAAAACTCTTTTCTATGATTTCGGAAGCAATCTGGCAAATTTCCTTGTTCCTGTTCTCGCTACTTTTGATGCTGATTGTTTGGTAATTGGTGGAAATATTTCGCGGGCTTACCCATTGTTTAGCGCAGCTTTCCAACGTGTTTTGTGTGAAAGGAATATAAACATTGAAATAATGATATCAGAATTAATGGAGTCGGCAGCGATGGTGGGAAGTGCGCGGCTTTTAGATGAAGAATTTTGGACTAAAATGGAGCCTTTGGTGGCTAAAATCTAACGAGCAAAAAACTTATGAGCAAAAAATCGAATTTAGCCGTGTTACCGGTTTTGTTTAGCTTCTTTATTATGGGCTTTGCTGATGTAGTTGGCATTTCAACCAGCTATGTAAAGCAGGATTTTGGTTTGAGCGATTCAATGGCCAACCTTTTACCCATGATGGTATTTCTGTGGTTTGCCGTGTTTTCTGTACCAACTGGTGTGCTAATGAATAAACTCGGGCGGAAAAATACCGTATTACTGAGTATTGTGGTTACGCTGCTGGCTTTGCTGGTTCCATTGGCAAGCTATAGTTATTCAATGATTTTAATTGCCTTTGCCTTGCTCGGCATCGGGAACACAATTTTGCAGGTGGCGTTAAATCCGCTGTTAACCAATGTGGTTAGTGGCGAGAAGTTAACCAGCAGCCTTACACTTGGCCAGTTTGTAAAAGCCATTGCTTCGTTTATCGGGCCCATTGTTGCAGGCGTGGCATCCGGAACATTCGGAAACTGGAAACTTATATTTCCTTTTTTTGCTTCTGTTACCCTGTTGTCGGGATTGTGGCTTTTATTGGCTCCAATCCCAAAAGAACAATCAAGCAGCGAAACGGCCGGTTTTGCAGCAAGCTTTAAATTATTAAAAGATCCGGTTATGTTGAGTTTCTTTTTTGCAATTGTGGGTTTAGTGGGAATCGATGTTGGGTTGAACGTTACTTTACCAAAGTTTCTGATGGAACGTACCGTGATGCCGTTGGAGAAAGCAGGATTGGGCACGAGCTTATATTTTGCAGCGCGTACCATCGGTACTTTTATCGGTGCCATTTTACTGATGAAATATTCGGGGCGGAAATTTTACATCGGCAGTGCGGTTTTAGGAATTGTTGCGCTGGTGGTGTTGGTTGTTGTTCCTGGCCCGGTTTCGCTGATGTATATAATGATATTTTGTTCCGGATTGGCCGTTGCCAATGTGTTTTCCATCGTTTTTTCGGCAGCATTACGCCGAAAGCCGGAGTATGCAAACGAAGTTTCGGGTTTGCTGATAATGGGAGTAGCAGGAGGTGCGATTGTTCCGCCAATTATGGGTTTGGTATCCGATGGTGCCGGGCAAACCGGGGCAATGCTTGTTGTGCTTTTGTTGTTTGTTTATTTGTTGATAAACGCGTTGAAAATGAAATAGCGAAGGCTGTCCGAGCCGTTATTTGGAGTTAATAAACAGGTCGATAAATAGCAGAGCGAGGAACCCGTATTCCGTTAAATGCTTCTTTATAAATTTGCTCGCTTTGCTTAAATGATCTTCGACTGTTTTTACAGAAATACCAAGTTCGGCAGCAATTGTTTTATTCGCTAAACCTTGTTCTTTGCTAAGCTGATATATTTTTTTTCGTTGCGGAGGTAGTTGTTCTACCAGATCATTCAACTTGTCGGATAACTGGTTGTAGTTGAACTGCGATTCAGTGTCGATGCTATTGGTTATGGTTTTGTTTTTCAGGTGTTCCAGGTAGTCTTTTTCAGAAAGTTTTTTACGAAAAACAGAAACAATCGTGTTTTTGGCCACCGTAAATAAATAGGCATCAAGATTGGAGTCTTTCTTTAATTTGTTCCTGTTCACCCAAACATTAACAAATACTTCCTGAACAATGTCGAGAACTTCTGATTCCGATTTTAAGTAAGCCATTGCAAAGCGATATAATCGCGGGCTATACTCGGTGTACAAATCATTAATGGCCGTTTTATCACCATCAATAAATCGATTAATTAGTTTCTCGTTGTTCATCTGTCACTGTCAGCTAGAATGCACAAATCTATAAAATGTTTTTAGATTCTGGCAGAACTAATTCAGGGAGTCAAATTCTTCCGGAAATAAAAATGAAAAAAATGTAAAATCGAAGCAGGGGTTTTTTAAACTTTACGCGTTTAACAAGCGACTACAAGATTATATGAAAGAATATTACCGAAAATATCTCGAAAACAATTGCACGGAGGAGGAGTTTCAGCAGTTTGTTGAATTATTTGTAAAGCCGGACAAGAAGTTGGTTTTGGATGCCCAGATGAAGGAACATTGGAAACTTACAAAAGCACAGGAAACTGAAACCCCTGATTTAACGGATACGCTGCATAAAATTCATTACGAAATAAATAGCCAGGAGCCACGTACAGGCAAAACCCGAAAATTAGTGACTTATTTAACCCGGGTGGCAGCTGTTCTTTTTATTCCATTGGCCATTGCTTTCTTTTTTACCCTCGATAAAACTGAAATTGGTACTGAGCTGCAAACTGTATCAACGCCTTTGGCCTCAAAAACCTATTTTGTTTTACCCGATGGTTCTGAAGTTTGGCTGAATTCAGGTTCTACTTTGTCATATCCGAAAAAATTCGACCGCAAAAAACGTTTGGTGAAACTGACCGGAGAAGCCTATTTTGATGTTCAGAAAAGCAAAACACCATTTGAAGTGGAGACTGAAAACGTGCAGGTACATGTGCTGGGAACGGCTTTTAATGTAATGAGCTATGCGGATACCAACCCCGAAGTAACACTGGAAAGGGGAAAAGTACAGTTGTTATCAAATTCCGGCGCACAGCAAATTCTTGAACCTGGCGAACAGGCAGTAATTAACTCAGCAAATTCAACCATTCAGGTACAAAAAGTAGATACTGAAATTTACTCGTCGTGGATTGATAATAAGCTGATATTCAGAGATGAATCGTTGAAAGATGTTGTTGAGCGTCTGGAACGTTGGTACAATATTTCAATTGAAATTGATGACGAGTATATTTCGGATAAAAAATTAACGGCAACAATTGAATATGAGTCGATTACCGAGGTGATGGACTTGCTGGAGATAACATTGTCGCTAAAATATGAATACGATAAAAACGAAAGAAAACTGATTGTAAAACCAATAAAATAATAGATCTGCCTATGAAATAAACCAGTAAAACAAACCCTCAGATACGAAGAAGTGGAGAAGCCACGAACTTCCCCACCTCTGAAAAATAATTATCAAAATTATTAATCTTAATACGTCAAATCTATGAAAAAAAAGAGATTGAAGGAAATCCCTTTGTGGAGTTTCTTCTTAAAACTTTTAAGACTTATGAAAGTAACTTTGTTTTTGTTATGTATTAGTGTTTTTTCAGTAATGGCCAAAGAAAGCTATTCGCAGGTAACGCGCTTGTCGGTTGAACTGCAAAACACGGATATCAAAAGTGTCCTCGAAGAAATTGAAAGTCAAAGCGAGTTTCATTTTTTCTACTCCGGGGATGTAATCGATGCAGAGCGGAAAGTGTCAGTTAATTTTAGAAATGCTGACATTGAAAAAATTCTAACCGAAATATTTTACAACACCGGTGTTGAGTATAAAATTGTTGGCCGACAGGTAGCCTTATACAAAGGCGAGTTTGATGATACTAATTTACCCGCAGCGCAACAAGCCGTAATCGGACAGGTTGTGGGTGCTGATGGTCAGCCAATTCCGGGTGTAACGGTTGTCGTAAAAGGTACTAGCCAGGGAACGGTTACCGACATTGATGGAAATTTCCAGGTAAGTGTTGTTGATTCTGATGCTGTTTTGTCGTTCTCATTTGTTGGAATGCTATCGCAGGAAGTGTTAGTGGGAAATCAAAGTAATATTTCGGTAGTAATGCAAGAAGATGCCATTGGTATCGAGGAAGTTGTGGTAATTGGTTACGGTACCCGGCAAAAGAAAAATTTGGTCGGCGCTGTAGATCAGGTCAACTCTGATATTATTGAAGACCGGCCAGTGAGTAATGCATCGCAGGCTCTACAGGGAGCTTCGGCCAACCTGATCATTCAGCAAAAGAGTATGAATCCAAACGATAACAACATGAGTATCAATATTCGGGGCGTTAGTACGATGAGCAACAATGACCCATTGATCGTTATCGACGGATTGATTTCAGGTACAGGAACCTTGAACAACCTAAACCCGAACGACATTGAAAATATTTCGATACTGAAAGATGCCGGTAGTGCAGCCATTTACGGATCCCGTTCTGCTAACGGTGTAATTCTGGTTACGACCAGAAAAGGAGGCAAAACCGGAAAACCGCTGGTTAAGTTCAGCAGCATGGTTGGTTATCAGGATCCGGACATTTTGTTTCAGCCGGTGCAGGGCTGGGAAAACGCCATGCTCCGCAACCAGGCGAATATGAATGTAGGAAATGCCCCAATATTTACTCCGGCGCAGATCCGCGATTTATATGAAAACCGCAGTGAAGAGTTCTGGTACCTGAATGAAATCATGGATAAAGGGCTGCAGCAAAATTATAACATGAGTATTTCCGGGGGCAACGAGATCAGCACATACATGATATCAGCCGGTTATTTCGACCAGGAAAGTAACTTTGTCGGAGATTTTGGTATGAAGCGTTATAACTTCCGTGCCAACAATACAACGGAATACGGCAAATTCAAGCTCACCTCTTTAATGGCTTATACCAGGAGAGATGAAAATACGATAGCCGGAGGAACCGGAAATACCATTATCAACTCTTCGCGTATTCCGCCATATTACTATTATCAGTTTCAGCAAGACGGTAAGTGGTTGATTAACGACGTGATTGGCGATGACAATACCTTGGCAGGCTTGAAAGACGGGGGCTATGAAAAGAAGGATGAAGATAATTTTATCGGTAGTTTAGGCCTCGATTTTACTATTATTGAGGGCTTAAAGGCCAAAGGACTGGTAGGCCTTGACCTGACTCAGCATCACCGTTTCCGCAGAGATATGAAAGTGCCGTTATACTCATCGGCCGATCTTGAAACACCAGTTTCATACATTCATCCCAATACGCTTACCGAAGATTATAATAGCAAAAGGTACACTCTGAGTACACAGTTTATGCTCGACTTCGAGCGCACATTTAACTCGGTTCACAACGTGAGTGGATTGCTGGGGGTTTCCAACGAATCGTATACTTTCAAAGCAAGCCGGATTGCCTGGGAATATACAGACGAAGATCTGGGGCTTCCAACTACTGACGAATCGGAACAAAGTGTTGATAACAAAAACAGTAATGGAGATACCGATCAAACCAGCATTACCTCCGTATTTGTTCGTGGAGGATACAATTATATGGACAAATATTATGCAGATGTTACGGTTCGGTATGACGGTTCTTCAAAATTTGCCGAAGATCAGCGCTGGGGTTTATTCCCTTCGGTTTCTGCAGCCTGGAGACTTTCTTCTGAGAATTTCATGAAAAGCTACAGCGAACATATCGGCGATTTGAAAATCCGAACTTCCTATGGTGTATTGGGTAACCAGAACGTGTCCAACTACTCTTACCAAACGGTTTATCAAATGTATCAGAATACTTATGTATTCAACAATGAAGCCGTACCGGGAACAGGATATACTTACGGCAATCCTTATTTGACCTGGGAAAAATCGGCTAACCTCAATGTTGGATTGGACGCCGGATTTTTCGACGGAAGCTTGTATGTGTCCCTCGATTACTTCAACAAAGAAACGACAGATATCCTGCTTTCTCCCGAAGTATCAACCGTGTTCGGAAGTGATGCAGCGAAAGAGAATGCCGGGAAAATGAGAAACAGAGGATGGGAAGCAACCCTGACCTACCGTTTGAAGTCTACAAATTTCAATCACCGGTTCAACCTGAACATTGCTGATTCGAGGAATGAAGTGACTGATTTCGGAGGGAAAGAGCGTATCGATCAGAATGACCAGTTGTACAAGGTGATTCGCGAAGGCGAAGCGCTGGGTTCTTACTTTGGGTATAAGACCGACGGATACTTTCAAAGTTATGAGGAAATAGCCAATAGCGCCCTTCCGGTAGGAGCTTCTGTGCAACCGGGAGATGTGAAGTATAAGGATGTTAATGGAGATGAAGTGATTGACGACAAAGATCGCGTGGTGCTGGGGAATGCTTTTCCAAGGTACACGTTCGGTTTTACGTACGATGTTTCATTCAAAAATTTTGATTTTAGTGTTTTGCTACAAGGAGTAGGGAAACGTGATATGTATATCCGCGGTGAATTAATAGAGCCTTTCCACTCGAACTATTCGTACGCCATTTATCAACATCAGTTGGATTTCTGGACGCCCACCAATCCCGATGCGAAGTGGCCGCGCCTTGTAGCTCCTAGTTCTTCTTCTTCTTCAAACAACTGGGGAAAAGCAGGTACTGATATCTACCTTTTAGATGGGGCTTACCTTCGGGTTAAAAATATCCAATTGGGATATACCGTGCCAAAAAGGTTAACATCAAGGCTTGGAATTCAGAAATTGCGTGCGAGTATTAATGCGCAAAACCTGTTGACACTATCGAAAAACTCTTTTATTGATCCGGAGTCTTCTGAATTCGGAAATAACATGGGAGGAATAGGCGGTGTTGGAGCCAACAGTGCCCGTAACTATCCGACATTGGTTTATTATGGATTTGGATTGGAATTGGAATTTTAAAACACGCAAACCATGGAAAAAAATATAAGAAAATACTACGTAGGAATTGTAGTGATGTTCCTGACATTTTTTACTTCGTGTAACGATCTGGACTTGGCGCCCACGAATAAATTTACCGATTTGAACTACTGGACATCACCAGGCAAAGCTTCCGCCGTTTTAAATATGGCATATAACCAGATGTTTAATGCCAACTATTTCTTTGCTAACGAAAGGTTGTCAGACAATCTTTACGAAGGCCGGGGAAATACCGATGAAAAGATCATCACTTCGGGACAGGCCGATGCTGCCTTGGGCCGCTTTGCCAACGAATGGAGAAATTGTTACGAGGGAATCAAAACCTGTCATACCTTTCTGGAGAATGTTGATCTGGTTCCCAATATGGATGAAACGCTGAAAGAAAGCATGAAAGCTGAAGCCCGGTTTATCCGCGCCTTTTTGTTCTTCCGTCTCACAACCCACTATGGCGATGTGCCCTTGTTTGAACAGAACCTGAGCCTGGAAGAAGCGAACAGTGTGACACGTTCACCCAAATCGGAAGTGCTCAATTTTGTTAGAAATGAACTCAACGAAATCGCAACCATACTTCCGGATAAAGGAGAATACGATACTTCGGATAAAGGCAGGATTACCAGTGGGGCAGCGATGACTCTGTTGGCCCGAACCTATTTGTATGAGAATGACTGGACAAATGTGGCTTCCATTTGTGAAGATATCATGGATGGTACTTACGGACAGTATGAGCTTTTTCCAAGCTACTCAGGTCTTTTCCTGCCTGAAAATGAGTACAACGATGAAGTAATACTTGATCTTGGTTATGTATATCCGGAAAGGACATGGAGCGAGTTTTACGACGCCATTCCTATTTCGGTGGGTGGACGGATCAATGCTTTTGCTCCAACACAGGAATTGGTTGATGCCTATCTCATGAAAAACGGAAAGGGCATTAATGATGCAAATTCAGGATATAATGAAGATAATCCTTACGAGAACAGAGACCCGCGTTTTGAAGCCACGATCGTTTACCACGGCTACCAGTGGGAAAAAGGTGACGGAACAACTTCTACCATCTACATCAAACCCGGTTCCTCAGCGGATGCGGGCGCTTCTAACCTTGACGAATACGCAGGGCCAGGCCAAAATTCAACAGGGACAGGATATTACCTAAGGAAATATTTTGATCCAACAGCACCCATCGGTATTGACGCGGGCCTGAACCTGATTTTGATGCGATATGCCGACGTACTGTTGATGTATGCAGAGGCTAAAAATGAACTGGGACAAATGGACGAAAGCATCTGGAACGAAACGATCCGGGCGATCCGTGCTCGGGCAGGATTTACCGATACTGATGCATTGAGCTATCCGGCAGGAGACCATCGCGAAATAATCCGCAATGAACGCCGCATCGAGCTGGCTATCGAAGGCCTGAGGCTTTTTGATATCCGTCGCTGGGGAACGATTGAAACAGTGATGAACGGAAATCCTCACGGAGCGAAGTTCGCCGCTGGTAATACGCAGTACATCCAACTGGATGAGAGGAAATTTGACAGTGAACGGGATTATTTGTTCGCAGTGCCTCAGTCACAGCGGGATATCAATGATAACCTGACACAAAACCCAGGCTATTAATCATTTATTAATCAGCGTTTAAAATTAAACTACGTATGAAAAAAATATTGATAAAACTGTTTACAGTAGCTTCTTTTATATTTGCTTTCATCGCGTGCAGCGACGATGGTGAAGTAAGAGATTTGGATGTAACGGCAGTCCGTTCGTTTTATGAACCGGATAATGGAAAGACAATTACGCTGCAAGCTTCAGCTTCGGCTACTTTATATTTTGAATGGGAACCAGCCAGGGCTGAAGACAGCGGAATGATATTGTATGAAGTTGCTTTCGACAAAGCTGACGGAGATTTCTCCGAACCAGTTTTTGTTGCAGCAGCCGATAATAATGGCGGAAGCAACCATGCCACCTTCACACACAAGCAATTGAATCAAATCGCTGCATTGGCGGGTATCGAGTCGTCGCAGCAGGGAACACTCAAGTGGACTGTTTTTTCTTCTAAAGGATTCAGTCCGATGAAAGCGGAAGAAGAAAGGACACTTTCGTTGACCCGTTTGTCAGGCTTGGCCGACATTCCGGATAATTTATACATTACCGGTGCGGCAACAGAAAACGGTGATGACCTTTCCGAAGCGCTTGTGATGAAAAAATTGGCCGATGGTGAATTTGAAATTTACACCCAACTGACCGAAGGTGAAAGTTTTAAGTTTGTGAGCGCTACAAGCGGCACCCCGCTGGAGTTCTCTTTATCGGGAGAAAAAGTTGTGGTTGGAGGAACATCTTCGGTTTCCAAAACCGGAGTTTACAAATACTACCTCGATTTTAACATTGGTTCTTTCACTTCAAAAGAGGTCACTAAAGTCAGTTTGTACCTGAACTGGTCGCAAATGAAGATTGAACTGCCTTACAAAGGTTATGGCGTGTGGGAAGTGACCGATCATACCATCACCGGCTTAAGTGGAGGTGAAAATACAGATGACCGGTACAAATTTCGCATGGAAAGTTCTGAAGGCGAAACCGAATGGAGAGCCGTCAATAACGATAGTAAACCTACCGGTAATGAAGCGTATTACTACATGGTTGAAAAAACAAATGTTGAGCAGTGGACAAACAACCAGGTATGGAAATCCCCGGCAACAGACGGTTGGAGCGATAAAACATACGATATCACCTTCTCGCTGAATCCTGAAGGGCCTTATACTCATAATTTGGTAATAAAATAACCTGAACAGATGAAAAAGATAGTAATCAAATTAACAATTATAGCTTCTCTGTTTCTCGCATTAGTTGCATGCGAGGACGATGGAGGCGACTTGGATACCCGATTGACGGCTGTCAGCGCATTAACCGAACCGATGGATGGGAAAGAAATAGTTTTGGAGACCTCAGTGGGCGCTTCTTCCTATTTTGAATGGGAGTACTGTGATGTTGAGGAAACCGGAACCGCTGTTTATCAAATTGCTTTTGATGAAGCGGATGGTGACTTTTCCGATCCTGTTTATTTGACTTCCGCAGATAATAACGGACTGTACAATAATGTAATCATTACGCACAAGCAATTAAATAAAATAGCTGGCATGATGGGCATCGGTTCTTCGGAAACCGGAAGTTTCAAGTGGACCGTTTTCTCTTCAAAAGGCCTTAAAACGCTCAAAGGCGATGAGGAACGAACGATTACAGTTACGCGTTTGGCTGGTTTTGCAGATCTTCCAATCGATGTTTATGTAACAGGCGAAGGCTCTGAAGGTGGCGATGACCTTTCTCAGGCTCATCAAATGAAAGCAGTTGCCGGAGGCGAGTTTGAGACTTACACCCGGTTAACTGCAGGCGAACCATTTTATTTCACCGACGGCACTTCCGGCACACCCAGAGTTTTTTACACTGACGGAGGCTTAATAAAGGAAGGTGGTACCTCTACTGTTGAAACAACAGGTGTTTACAGAATTACGCTTGATTTTAACACAGGTGCCTGTACTTACGCACTGGTTACACGAATCGGTTTCTACTTCTCTCCCGAAGGGCAGATCTTATTCGATCTTCCATACGTCGGAAACGGAATTTTCAGGGCTGAAGATCAGACCGTCACTTTCAAACAAGAAAGCTGGGGCCGGGATGAACGGTACAAATTCCGTATGTTCGTAAAAGAAAACGGAGGAGCCGATCCAGAGACTGAACTGGAGTGGGGCACGCTGAATGGAACGGATTCCAGGCCGACAGCAACCAGCCCGGAATCGTACTATTATATCAAGTTAATATCCAACGTTACCCAGTGGGATGACAAATGGAAACTGATGGGTGATTTTGATGACGTTCCGGCAGATTATACCATTTATTTACAGGCAGGGCAACCCTACACACATTCGATAACAAAATAAAGAACGATAATACAACAGTTGGGAGCTGTCGCGACAGACTGCTCCCACTGTTTTAAACTGAGAAGGTTATGACAAATACGATTAAGCGAGAGCAGGGACCAGGTTTGTTTGAGACTTTGTTGGACGTGAGTATTTTGCGCACAGCGAAAAAATGGCTGTATATCGCAATGCTGCTACCTGCATTGTTGATATCGTGTGACGATGACGAAAATATTGTTCCTGAACCGGAAGAAGAGGGAATAGACTGGAACGAAGCGGCAAACCTCAGTAGTATGTCATTGGCCAGTTCGTTCTGGAATTCTGAAGGAAAGTGGTTTTTCTATGACAATAATGGGAAAGCTGACTGGAATTACTGGCCGCAGGCTCATGCGCTGGACGTCCTTACCGATGCCTGGTTGCGAACCAACGACGCGAGGTACAGTGCTTACTTCGACAACTGGTATGCCGGGGTGAAAGCCCGAAACGGAAATACGTTTGAAAACGATTTCTATGATGATATGGAATGGATTGCATTAGCCACATTACGCGTATGGCAGGATACCAATGACCCTAAATTTAAGGAGGCTACTTTACAATTGTGGGAATATATTAAAACCGGATGGAATGACAATGCAGGCGGCGGCATCACCTGGAAAAAGGGAATGGAATGGAGCAAAAACGCTTGCTCAAACGGTCCGGCCTGCATATTGGCAGCCCGCTTGTACCAGGAGTTCGGAGATGAAAGTGATAAAGAGTGGGCCCTGAAGATCTATAACTGGGAAAAGGCGACTTTGGTAAACATGAACAACGGGATGGTTTATGACAACATCAACAGCGAAACCGGCGAGATCAATACAAATTGGGTCTTCACCTACAACCAGGGAACGTTTATTGGCTCTGCAGTTGAGTTATATAAAATTTTCAACGAAAAGGCTTATCTGAACGATGCTGTTCTGGTTGCTGATTATACCACCAGTAGCCTTACCAACAACTCGGTCCTTAAAAGTGAAGGAACTGGCGACGGCGGTCTTTTCAAAGGAATTTTTATTCGCTATTTCACCGATCTGATTCTTCAGGATCGTCTGGATGCATCAGCAAAAAAACGCTACATTCAGTTTATCCGGTACAATGCTGAAGTATTGTGGACGCAGGGAACTGCCAAACCAGCTATTCTGTTTGGCCCTGACTGGAGCGTAAAGCCGGGTTCAATTACCGGATTACCAGAGCAGCTCAGCGGTTGTATGCTCATAGAAGCAGCAGCCCTTTTGCAAAACGAAGGGTTGATTAACCCGTAATGCTGAAGACAAAAACAAGAGCAACTTGTAATGAAATTTATCGGGAGAGTGAGAGAATAAGTACGTGGTCTTGTAGCAAGATTATCAGTGCGCGGTAACCTAAACCAACTAAATTTAATCATGAACCAGATTAACATGACTTATTTGCAAATAGTGAAAAGGTGTTTTCCTTCAATGAAATTTCTGTTGACATTCTGCCTGAATGCCTTTGTTCTGGCAGTAATGGCTTTGCCTAACGACTTGGTTCCTCAAAAACACTCGTCGGTCCAGGCGGAGAGTAGCAGGGAAGGATTTCAATTCAAAATTGAAGAGAATCAAGATGTACTCATGCTAACCTATTTCCGGCAACGTTATCCCACCCGGATTGAGATAGATGAAGACGGCAATACCGTTGAAGTTCCTTTGTCCGATCCGATGTTGGAGGCAAAATTGCATATTGCTTTATCTACTGACGGACGTCACTGGTTTCCTTTAAATGCTAACGAGCCCGTGTGGGATCAATGGATGCGCGACCCCTATGTAAGGCGCGGACCTGATGGTGTTTGGAGAATTCTTACAACAGGAACAACCGACGGATACAACCGTGATGCTTCTGGGCCGGGATGTTTCTTTGCATCGTCAAAAGATTTAATACATTGGAACGACGAAAGAACGCTTCCTTTGATGGAAGAAGTGCGTGACGCTTCCGGAAATTTTCTTGCGAATAACATTTGGGCTCCCGAGTGGTTTTACGATGAAGAAAATGAAGAATATATTTTAATCTGGTCATCATCGTTCAAAGATGCCGGTTGGAAAGAAAGCCGGTTGTGGTATAGCAAAACCAAAGACTGGAAGAATTTTACGCCCGCAAAAGTATTTTTCGAACCGCCTTATTCGGTAATCGACGGCACTTTGCTGAAACACGAAAATGCGTATTACCTCTTTCATAAAGAAGAAGAGTTTGGAGCTAAAACAGGTGAAAGGAGAGCAATTCGCTTAGCAACTTCAAAAAAACTCGAAGGGCCTTATCAAATTGTTGACGGAGATTTGAATGATGGCCAAATTGTTCCGGTTATTACAGAAGGACCTACCATTATCGAAGATCCTGAAAATTCGGGTTGGTTGCTTTATTACGATTACTGTATGACAAACCGCTATGGCGCTTCGTTTTCTAAAGATTTTCTGAATTGGGAGATATTGGACGATGTACATTTCCCGGCAGATGCCAGGCATGGCTGTGTTTCAAAAATATCAAGCGAAGAAGCCCGGACTTTAATTAATGAATACAATATTTCCAGCAGCACTGATAAATAGATTAGGATGATTAAAACGTTATCAGGTAACGGTCGGCGGAACATTTTTACGGGATTATTTTTAGTAATTCTTAACGTGGTCTCAAAATTTACCATGGGGCAGGCTGCCGCCGCTTCGTCGTTTTTAAATGCTGTGACAGCTGTTGACGAAATTGAAATTTCCGGGAACAGGCAAACCGTGGCTGTATTTCCCAATCGGGGTAATACGTACACCGCAAAAATTATAATACACTAAATTAGAAACATATAGTTTAATATTTGAACCAACTAAAAATGATACGAACAATTCTGTTAATTACACTTATTATTACAATGGCCGGCTGCCATACGGCGCGTAATAACCCCAGCCCAAATAAAAAAGAAAAGCTTACCGGGTATGTCAACAATTTCCTGGGAACTGCCCCTTTGCAAGACAGCATCGATTGTGGTTACAATCCGCCAAAAGACTGGCGCGTTTGGGCCGGATTAACGTATCCGGGCGCTTCGTTGCCCAATGCCATGGTGCAACTGAGCCCGATTACCGAATGGCACAGCGGAGCCGGTTACGAATACGAAGACGATGTTATTCTGGCTTTTACACACACCAATAAAGGGCACTGGAATCTTTGTCATATTCCTGTTTTACCGGTTACTGAAGGTTTTTCTGAAAATGATTTTGGATCAAAATTCAGCCACGAAAACGAATCGGCAGAACCAGGATATTACCAGGTAAAGCTCGATCGCTACGGAATTGATGCGGAGCTTACAAGCACTTTGCACTGCGGTTACCATAAATACGAATTCCCAAAAGGGAAACCACAAAATATAATAGTGAACCTGTCGAAATCGAACGAACGGGTGCGCGACTGGCATATTGAACAGGAAGGAACCAATGTTATAAAAGGATTTCAGCAAACAGGCGAAAAAATATATTTCTATGCCGAAACCAACCGGACCATAGTAAACCTTGAAACAAGCGGCGATGCACGACGTGAAATCGCCCTTGTTTCTTTTAATGAATCAGATGAAGAGCTCGAACTTAAACTGGCGCTTTCGTTTGTAAGCATCGAAAATGCGAAGCAGAATCTGGAAGCCGAATTGGCCGGAAAAAGTTTTGAAGAGGTTAAGAATGAAGCTTCTGAAACCTGGGAAAATCTGCTTTCGAAAATTAAGGTTGAAGGTGGCACCGATAAACAAAAGTCGTTGTTTTACTCGTCGTTGTACCGATCGTTTTTATGGCCGGCATTACGCAGCGATGTAAACGGCGAATTTACCGATGCAAGCGGGGAAGTTGTGAATAAAGGATTTCGTTACTACACCAATCCTTCGCTGTGGGATACCTACCGAAATAAGCTGGTTTTACTCGGAATGCTCTCGCCCGATGTAACAGCCGATGTAATTCAGTCGCTGATTGATAAAGGCGAAAAAACAGGTTTTATGCCTACCTTTTTTCATGGCGACCATGCAGCACCCTTTATTTCCGGTTCGTACCTGCGCGGAATTCGTGATTACGATGTGCAAAGTGCTTACCAGCTGTTGCTGAATAATGCAACAAAAGAAGGAGGCACGCGTCCGCACATTGCCGAATACATTGAAAAAGGATACATTTCAACGCCCGAAGTTGAGAACCCACATGTGGAATCGAAAGCCAAAGCCGGCGTTACAAAAACACTGGAGTTTGCTTACGACGATTATGCGGTGGCGCTTCTAGCCGAAGAATTAGGAAAACAGGATGATTATAAGATGCTGATGAAGCGCACATCAAACTACAAAAATCTGTTCGATCCATCAACCGGGTTAATGCGCGGAAAGTTGGAAAATGGTGATTGGGTACCAGATTTTAACGCGGAATATCCGTATTACGAATACATGTATCGTGAAGCCAATGCGTGGCAATCGTCGTTTTTTGCACCGCACGATACAAAAGGTTTAATTGGCCTGTACAAAAGTGAAGCAGAATTCGAGGAAAAGCTTGATTCACTGTTTTCAATCCCTTGGAATGCCGATTATATTGCACGTAATGTGTCTTCATTTATCGGACAGTATTGCCACGGAAACCAGCCCGATCATAGCTTCCCGTATTTATATACTTTTATTGGCAAGCAGGAAAAGTCGCAGATGTATCTCGACAGTATTATGAATCGTTTTTACGGAATGGGCGAGTGGGAAAATGCGTTTTGCGGAATGGACGATGCCGGTGAAATGTCGGCATGGTATGTATTTGCTGCCATGGGAATTTATCCGTATTCTCCAGGTGATGCCGAATACATCGTTTCTGTTCCGTTGTTTAATTCGGTAAAATTGGATTTGGGCGAGCAATCGGAATTTAAAATTTCCAAAACTAATTCAGGAAGAAAAATTAAGGATCTGACAATTGACGGAAATCTTGTTGAGGGATACTTTGTGTCTCACGAACAACTTAAAAAAGGGAAAGAATTAATAATTTTGACCGAATAGAAAATCATCGAAATAACAATAAAACCAATAAAAATGAATACAAGAAGAGATTTTATAAAAGCAGGAGCATTAACCGTTGCCGGAATCGGAATTGCCGGAGGCTCATCGGTTTTGGCGGCTTCCGGTAGAAAAAACTACGTAACGAATCGCCCGGCAGCCGGAGAGCGTAATTTTGTGTCGAAGGCAGTGGAAGAAACCATTGAGGCAGCCAAAGCAAAAATTAAAGATCCGAAACTGGCCTGGATGTTCGAAAACTGTTTCCCGAATACGCTGGACACAACGGTTGAGCATGGAACATTGAATGGCAAACCCGATACTTTTGTAATTACCGGCGATATTCATGCTATGTGGTTGCGCGATTCTACCGCACAGGTTTGGCCTTACATGCCACTGGCCAATCAGGATGACGAATTGAAAACGTTACTAGCCGGAGTTGTTCACCGTCAAACGCAATGTGTTTTGCTCGATCGTTATGCCAACGCTTTCAACAAAACAAAGGAAGAAGAAGTACACTGGATGAGCGATATGACGGACATGAAACCCGGTTTGCACGAACGCAAATGGGAAATTGATTCGTTGTGTTACACCGTTCGTTTGGCCTACAACTACTGGCTTACAACCGGCGACAAGAGTGTTTTTGATGCCGACTGGCAGAAAGCAGCAGCTTTAATTGTAAAAACATTTAAGGAGCAGCAACGCAAAGATGACCTGGGGCCTTACAAATTTCAGCGCGAAACAGCTCAGCAATTAGATACGGTTGCCAATCACGGTTATGGCCGTCCGTTAAAACCAGTAGGGCTGATTAATTCAACCTTCCGTCCATCGGATGATGCTACGACTTATGGCTTCCTTATTCCTTCGAATATTTTTGCCGTTGTATCGTTGAAGCAATTGGCTGAGATTAGCAACGAAGTTACGGGTGATAAGGCCTTTGCAAAAGAATGTTTGGCCTTATCGAAAGAAGTAGATGCAGCAATTAAGGAATATGCCATTGTTGAGCATAAAAAATACGGGAAAGTGTATGCTTTCGAGGTAGATGGTTTTGGAAACCACACGTTTATGGACGATGCCAATGTACCAAGTTTACTGGCTTTGCCTTACCTCGGACTGCTTGAAAAAGAAGATAAAATTTACCAAAATACCCGCAAGCTGGTTTGGAGCGAAGACAACCCATATTTCTTTAAAGGAAAAGCAGCCGAAGGAATTGGCGGCCCTCACGTAGGATACGACATGGTTTGGCCAATGAGTATTATTATGCGTGCCATGACCAGCTCGGATGACAAAGAAATTGCGTGGTGTATTAAAACCTTGCGCAATACCGATGCCGACACCGGATTTATGCACGAAACCTTCCATAAAGACGATCCAACAAACTTCACCCGTTCGTGGTTTGCCTGGGCAAATACTTTGTTTGGCGAGTTGGTTTTAAAGTTGGTTAACGAAGGAAAAGAAAATCTGTTAGAGGTTTAATAGGTCTTTCATAAAGTAGTTTAAAAAAGCAGCAATCTTTTAAGGTTGTTGCTTTTTTTGTTTTGTAAAGCCGCGCTTAAATCAACATTTTATGATTTTTTCAACATCAAAAACATGTTGTTTCATTAAATTTCTAAATCGCAGATAGGTAATGAAGCCTGGAAAGAAGTCCTTAAACAATGGATGGTTCTCTATCAACTAAAAGCTATTTAATGTTGAGGCTATTATATTATGTGCCTGTGTTAAAGGTTGATGGCCGAAAAACAAAGAGTTTTAATGCTTCTTTTTCGCGCGATCTGTCGAATTTGTTTCTACAATTTGACGATTCTGTAGCGGTAACAAGGCTAACCGTTAAATAAATTTGTAGCAATAAAAATCCGCATATAAAACTACATACAAATGAATAAATCAAAACCGGAATTAATTGCCGTAATTCTAAAATGTTTCCTGTTTTTCACGGGCTTGTTTTCCATCGTTTCGTGTCAGAACAAAGCCCTGCAAACCGATGCCTACCTCTTTGCCTATTTCACCGGTAACGGGCCCGGCGAAGAAGCCATTCGTTATGCGCTAAGTACCGATGGCTATAACTATCGTGCATTAAACAATAATCAGCCGGTATTGGATTCCAAACAAATCAGTACTTCGGGTGGCGTTCGCGATCCGCACATTTTACGTGGTGCCGATGGCAAAACCTTTTACATGGTTGCCACTGATTTGTATGTGCCCGAACAAGGCTGGAATAATTTTGCACTTATTCTGATGAAATCGACTGATTTGATTAACTGGCAAACAACAGTAATTAATATTCCGGAAACTTACCCGGAAGAGTTTGGTGATGTGGATCGTGTTTGGGCACCGCAAACCATTTACGATAAAGCAACGGGGAAATACATGGTTTACTGGTCGATGAAATACCGAGGAGCACATCCCGATATTATTTATTATGCCTACGCGGATGAGGATTTTAGCGGTTTCGAGGCAGCACCAAAACAGTTGTTGTACAATCCAACCAACAACGCCTGCATCGATGGCGATATCATTGAAAAGGATGGTACGTTTTATTTTTTCCACAAATCGGAGAGTGGTGCACCCGGTATAAAACTGGCTATTTCTAATAAACTGACAGAAGGATATACGTATCCGAATTTTGATCGTGTGGATAAGGAAACCGCACGGGTGGAAGGCTCGGGTGTTTTCAAACTGAATAATTCTGATGAGTATATACTAATGTACGATGTTTACACCAATGGCCGCTATCAGTTTACAAAAAGCCCTGATTTGCAGCATTTCGAAGTGATCGATGAGGAGATATCGATGAATTTTCATCCACGCCACGGTACGGTAATGCCGATAACTTCTGAGGAATACAATCGTTTAATGGCAACTTATGCGAAACCTGACGATTTGTTTGTTGAAGCAACGGCCGGTCAATTAAAAAAGAACAATGTACGCATCAACGGCAAGGAAAAAACGATTCATCTTCCTGTAAAAGTAGGAACAGATTTAACAGCATTCGATCCGCAGATTTCAGCCTGGCGAGGAATTACTGTTGCACCCCAAGGGCCGCAGGATTTTTCGAAAGGTGCAGTTGACTATACGTTTACCATTGTGGGGCAGGAGCCGGTAGTTTACAGCGTTACAGCTTCCGAAGATCATAACCCGGCGCTGGTTGGTTTTTATGCCGATCCGCAGGTGTTGTATTCCAACAAAACCGGGAAATATTACATCTATCCAACTTCCGACGGATTTCCGGGGTGGTCGGGCTATTATTTCAAAGTTTTTTCATCCGATGATTTAGTGGATTGGAAAGATGAAGGCAAGATTCTGGATATGAAAGCCGGCGATGTGCCATGGGCCGACGGCAGCTCCTGGGCGCCAACCATTGTGGAAAAAAAAGTGGGTGACAATTACAAATACTACTACTATTTCAGCGGAAACTATGTGGCAGGAGGTGGCAAACAAATTGGAGTTGCCGTAGCCGATGATCCAACCGGCCCGTTTGTAGCACAAAATGAGCCAATGATTAAGGAATCTCCTGCAGGCCGGGGTCAGCAAATCGATCCTTGTGCTTTTATCGACCCGGTTTCGGGGAAAGCCTACATTTATTGGGGTAACGGTTATTTGGCAGCTGCCGAACTGAACGACGATATGGTTTCAATAAAAAAGAAAACAATAAAAGTTTTAACGCCAAAAGGTGGAACACTTGCTGATTATGCCTTTCGCGAAGGAATTTATGTGATCTACCGCGAAGGAACCTATTATTTTATGTGGTCGGTTGATGATACCGGTTCGCCCAATTATCATGTGGCTTACGGAACTTCCAAATCGCCAATGGGACCAATTAAAGTGGCCGAAAATCCGATAACGCTCATTCAGGACTCAGCTAATGGCATTTACGGAACCGGACATCACTCTGTAGTTCAGGTTCCGGGTAACGATGAATGGTATATTGTGTATCACCGTATAAATGCAAAACACCTGCATAATGGCCTCGGTTACCACCGCGAGGTTTGTATCGACAAAATGGAGTTTAACGAAGACGGTACCATTAGACCGGTTGTACCAACAGATAAAGGAATTGATCCTGTTCAATAATTTCTAAACAAGAAGAATAATGATGAAACGAACATGAACTTTTTAAATCATAGATTCACAACCAGGCATGATTAAAAAAGTTTATGTGAGAGCGGAGCGGTTACATCCGTTCTCAAATTTTAAAGTAATTTATTGGAAACTTGAAAATTTCAAACGGATGAAATTAATAATTGCAGTACTACTTTGTTTGGCATGCACAAATGGCCTGTATGCACAGAGCGGTTTCGGTAAATCCGAACAGATTAACGGAGATTGGAAATTTACTTTGAATGACGTTGAAGACGGTGAAACTATTCCGTTGGACGATAGCCGCTGGGAAACCGTTGATTTGCCTCACGACTGGAGTGTAAAAGGGCAGCTAAGCCCAACGCTGGCCAGTGCAACCGGCTACTTGCCTGGAGGTATTGGCTGGTATCGTAAACACCTTGAAATTCCGGCAGATAAAAAGGATGAAAAAGTGTATCTGTACTTTGAAGGAGTTTACAACCGCAGCGAAGTTTTCGTTAACGGAGTGTCGCTCGGAAAACGGCCAAACGGCTACATTTCGTTTCTATACGATGCCACACCTTACATTAAATATGGTGCGGAAAATGTGATTGCTGCTCGGGTTGATCACAGCCAGTCGGCCGATTCGCGCTGGTACACCGGCTCGGGTATTTACCGCGATGTTTGGGTGGTTTATGCCAATCCGGTTCATATTGAACAGTGGGGTGTTTATGCTTATCCCGAACAATTGAAAAAAGGCTACCAGCTTCAGGTTGAAGTGAATGTTGAAAACGGTTTGTCAGAAGCATCTGCACTAACCGTTAAAAACGAATTGTTAGACCAAAATAATGAACCGCTTGCAAAATCATCGAACAAATTAACGTTAGCAGCCAATCAATCAGGAAAAATACAAACGGCCTTGAAAGTGAAAAA
The DNA here is from genome assembly GCF_900111425.1 of Draconibacterium orientale. NCBI lineage: Bacteria > Pseudomonadati > Bacteroidota > Bacteroidia > Marinilabiliales > Prolixibacteraceae > Draconibacterium > Draconibacterium orientale. Next base: position 88,542 of record NZ_FOHT01000019.1, read on the forward strand.
GCCGGAGCTTTGGTCGCTTGAACATCCCAATTTGTATAAGCTTAAAACCTCGGTTTATAAAGGAGATGAGTTAATTGATGAAAGCATAACAACAACAGGTTTCCGCCATTTTACCTTCGATTCGAATACCGGATTTGCGTTAAATGGCGAATCGATGAAGGTGAAAGGCGTTTGTTTGCATCACGATGCAGGAGTGCTGGGATCGGCGGTTCCCCGCGAAGTGTGGAAGCGAAGATTATTGACTTTAAAAGAAATTGGTGTGAATGCCATTCGAACCAGTCATAATCCGCAAGCAACAGATTTATACGATTTGTGCGATGAGCTGGGATTGCTGGTTTTAAATGAAGCCTTTGACGAGTGGGAATTCCCAAAACGTAAATGGTTACAAGGCTGGAATGTGGGCACGCCCGGTTTTCAGGGATCGTATGATTTTTTTGAAGAATGGGGCGAGAAAGACCTGGGCGATATGGTAAAACGCGATCGTAACCATCCATCCATTTTTGCATGGAGCATTGGTAACGAAGTGGATTACCCCAACGATCCTTACTCGCATCCGGTGTTAGACGGTGGGGCAGAAACAGGTTTCACGCAACCCATATTTGGCGGATACAAAAAAGATGCGCCTGATGCCGAGCGTCTTGGCGACATTGCCGAACGTTTGGTAAAAGTGGTAAAACAATACGATCAGTCGCGCCCAACAACGGCAGGATTGGCCGGTGTGGCTATGTCGAACCAAACAGGATATCCTTTTGCATTGGATATTGCCGGTTATAACTATACCGAAAGTTTATACGATCACGACCACGAAAAATATCCGAACCGTGTTCTTTACGGTAGTGAAAACCGTCATGACATAGAAGCCTGGAAAGCAGTAACATCTCGCGATTTTGTGTTTGGCCAGTTTCTGTGGACAGGTATCGATTATTTGGGCGAATCGGGCCGCTGGCCGTCACGCGGTTTTTATTCCGGCCTGCTCGATTTTGGAGGTTTCATTAAACCACGAGGCTATTTCCGTAAGTCGTTGTGGTCGGATAAACCAATGGCTTACCTCGGAACTTATTCCGTATCAGAAAGAAACAGAGACAGAGGCCCATCGATGGATGCCTGGCCAATCTGGAACTACGAGCCAGGCCAATCTGTTCGTGTGGTGTGTTACACCAATGCAGCACAGGCAGAATTGCACCTGAACGGTAAAGTGGTAGGAGAGAAGAAGCCGTACAACAACGAAACAGGAATTATTTTCTGGGATATTCCCTATGAGGATGGAAAACTGGAAGTGATTGGCATGGATGAAAACGGAAACAAGGTGAGCCAGAATGCCATACAATCATCAGGTCGCCCGAATGAAATAAAAGTTATTTCCGATGAAACAACGATAGAAAAGGGGAAAGTGGCCCATATCGTAATTCAGGTGGTTGATGAAGATGGAATACCGGTGATGTTATCTGATGATGAAGTGAGCTGTGAGGTACACGGTGATGCCAAACTGTTGGGTCTGGAGGCAAGCAATAATTCAGATATGACGGATTACACCGATAACAAACAGCGCGTATTTCACGGGCGAATGATCGCTTATATCCGGGCCGGAGAACAAACAGGAAAAGTTAAGGTAGAATTCTCGGCCAACTGGTTAAAGCCGGCAGAAACAAGTTTTGAAATCCGCTAAAGAAATCAAAAAAATCAGTTACAAACTTTCTGGTTTTTTTAGCGAAATACCTCGCAAGAAGCGACGGAAGTGATAAAAAGAAAAGCAACAAACTAATCTGGTTTGTTGCTTTTCTTTTACGATTCTTTCAGTTTCTGAAGGTATTCACTCGGATTCATCCCAAATTCTTCTTTAAAACACTGGCGGAAATAACTGCTGCTGTTTATGCCAACCTGGTACATAATTTCAGAAATATTGTATTGATTGGTTAGCATAAGTTTTTCCGCAAAGTTTATCCTTACTTTTCGGATGAACTCATTGGCAGTTAAATTGGTAAGTGCTTTAATTTTGCGATACAAGGTGGAGTGGCTCATGTTTAACTGAGCAGCAACATAGGAGATACTCAATTCTTCGTCTTCCAGGTTTTCTTCGATTACAGAAGTGAGTTTTTTCAAAAATTCCCTATCCAGTTCTCCTATGGATTCATTTAAAATTTCTTGTTTTTGCTTAAATTTTGAAGAGGTTGACAACGAATATTTGTTCCTGGCGTCGATTATATTCTTCAGTCGGCTTTTTAGTAGGTTACTGCTAAAAGGCTTGGTTAAATAGGAATCGGCTCCGGCATCGTATCCCAGCTTCTGGTCGAGTAGGGAGCCTTTCGCAGTTAAAAGAACAACCGGAACGTGACTGGTGCGTACATCCTTTTTCATGAGCTTACACATTTCAATCCCGTCCATAATAGGCATCATAATATCGCTGATTACGATGTCGGGTATTGCATCGCATGCCGTATCAAAACCAATTTTTCCGTTTTCAGCAGAAATAATGGTGTAGGTATCACTTAGTGAATCTTTAATGTATTCAATAATTTCGGCATCGTCGTCAACAACCAGAATAACACCCTTCGAATTTTCTTCGGTTTCTTCTATATGTGTATCTTCCGGATAGTAGTGTGTTGCATCGGGATAACTGTTATCTGTTAAAAGCCTCACTTTAAATGTGGTGCCTTCGTGCAATTTGCTCGATACTTCTATTTCGGCGTCGTGCAATTCAACCATACTTTTTACCAATGCCAATCCAATTCCGGTACCTTTTACCGGGTGTGAAGCATTTCGTGCCTGGTAATACCGCTCAAAAATGTGAACTAAATCCTGTTCCGAAATGCCATAGCCGGTATCCGAAACTTCAATTTCAGTATAGTCGATATTAGCTTCGGTTTTACGGGTTAACTGCAGTTTTATGCTGCCCTCTTTTGTGTATTTGAATGCATTCGATAACAGATTGTCCATTATTATGGTAATCACGTCAGGATCGAAGTACATTTCCATTTTTTTATCCGGAACGTTAATCTGAAAATCAATACCTGCATTTTGGTTCAGGTCTCTGTATTTTTCTCCAATTTCGTAAATGTATTTGGACAAATCGTCCTTTGTAACAGCAAGTTTACGGCTTTTATTTTCAGATTTACGGAACTCCAGGATTTGATTAACCGTTTGAAGCAAGCGGTTGGCAACACGTTGCATCATGTGCAATTTTTTCGACTGCTCCGGCTTTATTGAATCATCAGCGATCAAATCTTCCAATGGCCCCAGAATAAGTGTCATTGGGCTTCTGAGCTCGTGTGTGATGTTAATAAAAAACCGAAGTTTTTCTTCATTTAAATCCTGTTCCTGCTGCCTGCTTTTCTTCTCTAATAACAGATCATTCTCAATTTTTAATTTATTGGCGTAAAAGCGCAGTGCATAGATAATGAGCGTAACCAGTATAGCTAAGTATAGTAGTTTCATCCACCAGGTTAACCAGATTGGCGGTTTTATTCTGATCGACAGCGAGGTGATTTCCTCGGGCCATTCATTGTTTTGTATTCTTGTTTTCAGATTGAATGTGTAATTCCCGGGTTTTAAATTACGGAACGTAACTTCTTTTCCTGTATTTACCAGAAACCACCCGTTGTCTAAACCCTGCATTTGGTAGATAAATTCCACCTTATTTGAAAGGGAATAGTCCAATACGTTAAAATCAATTTGAAATGAGTTTTGATGATGTTTTAATTCTATGTCTTGGCCAAAAGGTATTTCGGTAAATTGATTTAGATAGTTTTTGTTGTCGGCGATTGAAAATGAGGTTAGCGCCGCTGTGGGGTTCGGAATGGTTGTGTGTTCCAGGAACTGATCGAACCAGCTTGTTCCGTTTTGTGAGCCAAAATAAATTTTCCCATTATTTGTTTTTGCCACCGAAGCCGGCAGATAATCGCCCGGAACAATGCCGTCGCTAACATCGAAATTGCTCACATGCATGGTGTTTAAATCAATGTGGCTTATCCCGTTTATTGTGCTCACCCATATTTCATCTGCCGTTTTCCCTTCAACAATGCTTCTTATATCAGCGCCTGCCAACCCCGATAGTTTACCCAAACGCATAATTGAATCAGTGTGGATACTGTTAAATAAAAAAAGATCATTTTGGCTGGCAATCCACATTCTGTTTTTCGAGTCTTTGTAAATGTGGTTTACGGCAAAAAAATCATGCGACTGGCCTAAATTCCGAAGCAGCTTAAAATCACGATCAAATACACAAAGCCCTCCGGCTAATGTGCCCACCCAAATATTTTGCTCACTGTCTTCAGCAATTGTTCTTATTAAATCGTCTGGTAAGTCGGAATTTTCGGTAGTATAAACCAAGCTCTTTCCTGATTTGGGATTGTACATGTGCAATCCAATATCGGTGGCAAACCATAAATTGTTCCCCGAATCTTCCAGAAAGGAGTATATCGGAATGTTTTTTAAATCGTTAAAAGCGTTAAGCGCTGTAAATTTATCCTGTTTGGTATGGTAAAAATAGATGTCGCCTGTGGAGGTGCCGATAATTATTTCGTTATTATGTGCCTTGTAAACACTCATAAAATTCTGAGTAATATTGGCATTGTTAATGCTATTTATTTGTCGGCGTTTTTCTCCGTCTTTATAAATACCAATACCGCCAAATCCGTTTGCCAGCCAAACCCGATCTTTCGAATCAGTGCATATTCCGGGTACTGTTTTGGCATTCAGGCTGTTGGTGTTTCCGGTATAGGGTAGGTAACGTATTTTATTAAAGTCGTTTTCGTGTGCAGGAATAAAGTTTAAGCCCGATCCCAAACCTCCGGCCCATATGTTTCCGAACGAATCCTGGAAAACGCTCTGCACTGATAATCCGGCTAAGCCATCGGGGGTTTCAGAAGCTAAAATACGATCGAAGGTAACCGATGAAAGGTCATCGAAAAAGGTGAGCGTTTTTAAATCTAAAATATTCAAACCACCGCCCTCTGTTCCTATGTATAATTTATGATCGGGGGTTTCGATTATTTTCTGTATAAAATTATTGGACAGCGAACGGATGTTTTTCGGATCGTTTTTAAAAGAAATCATCCTATGGTTTTCGGGATTGAATAAAGCGAGGCCGTTGCGTGTACCAATCCATATTCGTTCTTTGGAATCTTTCAGAAAACAGGTTACCGTATTGTCGGGCAGCGATGCCGGATTATCGGGATCGTTTTTGAAATGCAGTGCCGACATGGTTTTAGTGTTGATAATACTAAATCCTTCGGTAACATGTCCAACGTAAATCCTTTCTTCGCTGTCGAATAATACCGTCCAGTTTAAATCCGAACCAAGGCCCTGTACATTTGATTGGCTGTAGTTGGTAAAACGTTGTGTCTTTCTGTCTAAACGATCGATACCTGCATTGTACGTGGCAAACCACAGGTTTCCTTCTTTATCTCCATCAATATGGGTAATACCATTTGCACTAAGGTCGTTTTTTGATGGATCACCGTAATCATGCTCATAGTGCGTAAATTCATGTGTTCGATAGTTGTAGGCATCCACACCGCTTTTTTCCGATGCAATCCACACCACATCGTCAAATTTATCAGCATAAACATAGTTAAGCACATTGCTGCAAATTGAGTTCGGATCAGCGTCGTTGGTTTTATAAACTTTAAAAGTGTTGGCATCAAAACGGTTTAATCCATCCTTCGTGCTAATCCAGATAAAACCATCATTGTCCTGGGTTATGCTTACTACGTTAATATTTGATAAGCCGTCTTCTGCACTTAATTTTTTTATTTCAATACCATAGGCCTGATATAAAAATAAAACAACACAAACTAGTATAAATAGTATTGATCTGATCAATTTCATTTCTGCTTTAGTTAATCCATTCCAATCACTCGTAAAATTAATGAAATCTTGCGAAGCACCTCTTTGTAAAAAAAATCAAACAATGGTTTGACCGGTTTTCGGTGGATGAATGATGAGAATGTGACGCATGTGTTCTTAACCTGCTAAGTAGTTTAAATAATCCGAAGTTTGAACGCAGAATTAAATACTTTTGCGCCTCAAAATTAGAATAGTCATCTGATTAAAAATCGACAGAATAATGTTTAGTGTATTATTGAAAATCCTGAACCTCTTCCCGTGTTGGCATTTATTTGTCTCTTGTGTGAAACGAACATGAATTTTCCTCATTCTAAATTCACAGATGAAATGGGATAGTTGCGGTTCGAAAAACCATTTTTTTCATCAATAAACAGAATTTAAACCAGCTCCTGTGGTACTATTTGCGCCTGTATGGTTTACGGTAGAGAATCTGTTGGGGTGGTTAAAAGTTAGTAATGAGTAATTTGTAAGTGGCTGATAGTTAGTAATGTATTGGCTGGTGTGAATTTGCGACCCTTTTTGACGGATTTAAGATTAGCCGGAATTTTGCACCTCGCTACTTTCGTCTGTCTAAAAGCCAATATTATAACGAATAAAACTAAAAGAAAAACAGAAATAAATGTAATAAACTATTCGCTTGCCGATTCTGGCAATAAAAAGAAGCACGAATTAAAACCGCTGTTTCTTTTCAAAAACAAAATAATTATTCAAGTTTCTATTAAAACTATTCAAAAATGATGGAAAAAAATCGATGTATTCATGGATTAAGCCCATGTGTGCAAAAAATGCTCAGACTTATGACGCTAACGGTTTTAATGATGTTCATCTTCAATGTTGGAGTGATGGCATCTGGAAATACCGTTACGGGTGTTCAGCAAAATTCTATTTCAGGTAAAGTAATCGATGAGTCAGGTGAAACATTACCTGGTGTTACAGTATTACTAAAAGGAACTACCAACGGTACTGTTACCAACATTGATGGGCTATTTACCCTTTCGGGAGTAAAAGAAGGTGATGTGTTGCAGTTTTCGTTTGTTGGAATGAAATCGCAGGAAATTACAATTGCCAGTCAGACTTCAATTGATGTAACCATGATGCAGGAAACTGTAGGTATGGAAGAAGTTGTGGTGGTTGGTTTTGGTACGCAAAAAAAAGTTAACCTAACCGGTGCAGTTGGTGTAGTTGATAATGAAAAACTGGAAGCACGACCTGTACAAAATGCATCGCAAATGTTGCAGGGTTTGGTTTCGGGTCTAAACATTAGCCAAACAGGTGGTAGCCTGGAAGATAGTCCAACTATTAATATCAGGGGTACGGCCACTATTGGTCAGGGATCTACCGGATCGCCACTGGTACTTATCGATGGTATGGAGGGCGATATCAATGCTATTAACCCACAGGATATCGAAAGTATTTCGGTACTGAAAGATGCTGCTGCTTCATCAATTTACGGTTCACGTGCACCATTTGGTGTAATTTTGGTTACCACAAAAAAAGGTGCCGAAGGCAAAATGGTGATTAACTACAACAATAACTTCCGTTGGAGTTCGCCAATTAACGTGCCCGATATGATGGACTCGTACACCTTTGCCACTTTCTTTAACGATGCCAATATTAATGGTGGAGGCGGTGCCTTTTTCGATGAGGAAAGAATGCAACGTATTCTTAACTATCAAAACGGATTAACAAGAGACGAAATAATCCAAAACCCGGATAACCCGCAATACTGGGCTGATGGTTATGGCTACGGACAAGCAAATAACGACTGGTACGATGTGATCTATAAAGATTATTCTTTCTCGCAGGAACACAATATGAGTATCAGTGGCGGAAATAAAGCAATTAAATATTATGCTTCAGGAAACTTCCTCGATCAGAGTGGTTTAATGGAGTTTAATACCGATAAGTTTAAACGCTATACAACAACCGTAAAAGTTTCGGCACAACTAACCGATTGGGCAAAAGCCACGGTAAGCAACCGTTTTATCCGCGAAGATTTTGGCCGACCAGCTTCCTTAACCAACGACTTATTTGCCGATTTGGCACGCCAGGGCTGGCCTGTACTTCCCGTTTACGATCCGAATGGATATTTATACTCTTCGCCTTCGCCGGCTTTGGGTTTAAGTGATCGTGGCCGCGATAAAAGTCAGAAGGACTGGCTTTATCAACAAGCACAGTTAGTGTTGGAACCCGTTAAAGACTGGATAATTACAGGTGAACTGAATTACCGTACTCAAAACGATTTCAGAAGCTGGGATTTACAGAAAACTTATAACCACGATGTTGACGGAAACCCGGTGTTGTACAGCAGTAGTTCGCTGGTTCATGAACAGGCATTCCGTGAAAACTATGTGAACAGCAACTTGTTTACCGAATATACTAAAGAAGTAGGCGAAGGACACAATTTTAAAGTGCTTGTGGGTTTCCAGTCTGAAGTATTAAAAAGACGTGCTATTTCGGCCGAGCGCAACGGAATTATGGTTCCATCGTTACCAACTTTAAATACAACTTCAGGTACCGATGCCAATGGCGAAGTAACTGCTCCGCTGGTGTCGGGAGATTATAACCACTGGTCAACACAAGGTTTCTTTGGTCGTATAAACTATAACTATAAAGAACGTTATTTAATTGAAGGTAACCTTCGTTACGATGGAACATCACGTTTCCGTTCCGACCGACGCTGGAACTGGTTCCCTTCAGTATCAGCAGGATGGAATATTGCCCGCGAACCATTTTGGGAAGATATGCAGGACATAATCGGAACAATGAAACTGCGTGGCTCGTATGGCGAACTGGGTAACCAAAATACCTCAAACTGGTACCCAACTTATGTTACAATGCCTGTAGGAACTTCAAACGGAGGTTGGTTGGTAAATGGCGTACAGCCTAATACAGCTTCTGCTCCTGGTTTGGTAAGCCAATCGTTAACCTGGGAAAGGGTAAAAAGCTGGGACGTAGGTTTGGATATGTCGTTTATCAGCGGAAAACTTTCTACATCATTCGATTATTATACCCGTTATACCAACGATATGGTTGGACCGGCACCTGAGTTACCTGTTATTTTAGGTAATAATGTTCCCTCGGTTAATAATACCGACTTAAAAACCTATGGTTTTGAATTGGAAGCAACATGGAAAGACCGTTTGAAAAATGGCCTGGGTTACAGTGTGCAGGTATTATTATCGGACGCACAAACCGTTATTGAAAAATATCCGAATCCGACCGGAAACCTTGATACTTATGTTGAAGGCCGTAAACTGGGTGAGATTTGGGGATACGAAACCATTGATATTGCCAGAAACGAAGGAGACATGGAAGCTCACCTGGCTACCTTGCCAAACGGCGGACAGGATGCACTGGGCAGCCAATGGGAGCAAGGAGATATTATGTATCGCGATTTAAACGATGATGGTAAAATTGATAATGGTGCCAACACCATTAACGACCATGGCGATATTAAAGTAATTGGAAACAGTACTGCACGTTTCCCGTTCTCGGTTGATTTAGCCGCCGACTGGAAAGGCTTCGATATTCGTGCTTTCTTCCAGGGTGTTCTGAAAAGCGATTACTACATTAACAGCTACTATTTCTGGGGTGCCTGGGACTGGGGCATTTGGTGGTCTTCGGGTTTAACTCAACACGAAGATTATTTCAGAGCCGACGCTGATCACCCGCTCGGACAAAACCTTGATGCTTATTATCCACGTCCGTTGTTTAACGGTAAAAACCATCAGTCGCAAACTGGTTATTTACAGGATGCCTCTTACATTCGTTTGAAAAACCTGCAGTTTGGTTATACCATTCCGGAGCGTTGGGCTAATTCTATTGGAATTGAGAAACTGCGTGTTTACGTTTCCGGAGAAAATATCTGGACGGGTACTAAAATGACCAAGATTTTCGATCCTGAAACAGTGTTCAATCCTGACCGATGGACGGGAACAAATTACCCGTTAAACAGAACTATTTCATTAGGTGTGAGTGTTAATTTATAATTCTGATTACAAATGAAACGCGCATGAGAAAGATTACCGCATACAGGCGAATGCTTAAAATCGTGCGGGTTCCCTGTCTGCCGACAGGCAGGCAGCTTATACCTTTAATAACAAACAATTTAAATAAGATGAAAAAACAATATAATCTTTTATTAGTAGTACTACTTGGGGGGATCGCGTTTTTCACCTCGTGCGAAAACAATCTTCTTGACAGAGAGCCTCTTTCAAGTATTACTCCGGAGCAATACCTTTGGGATGAATCGCAATTGGCAGCCTATTCCATTGATAGATATGGTGCTTTACCAACCCATGGTACATGGTCGTTTGGTACTTTCGGAAACGATGCCAATACCGATAACCAGGCCAGTATCGGTTACGATAATAAATATGCACCGGGCCAGTGGCGCGTAGGCCAATCGGGTGGCGAATGGAATTTCTGGAACATTAACCAGTGTAACTATTTTCTGCAAACCGTTTTGCCACGCTGGAAAGCAGGCGAAATTACCGGTAGCACCGAAAAAGTTAATCACTATATCGGAGAAATGTATTTCTTCAGAGCATGGGAATATTTCCAAAAAGTACAAACTATTGGCGATTGCCCTATTGTGAAAAGCGTACTGAAGGACGAACAAACCGAGCTGACCGAAGCCAGTAAGCGAACGCCACGTTCGGAAGTGGTTCGTTTTATTGTTGCCGACCTCGATTCAGCCATTAATTTAATGATGGTTACCTCTCCTGATGCTGCACAAAACCGATTAAATAAAGCTTGTGCACAGCTTCTGAAATCGCGGGTTACACTTTACGAAGCAACCTGGTTGAAGTATTTTAAAGGTACTGCTTTTGTACCGAACGGAACAGATTGGCCGGGAGCATCAAAAGCCTACAACGACGGCTACCAATTCCAGGCCGGAAGTATTGATGGCGAGATTGAATGGTTATTGAGCGAATCAATGGAAGCTGCAGCTGAAGTAGCCGATAATTATCCGCTGGTAGAAAACAACGGTATATTACAACAATCAACTGCTGATGCCAATAACCCTTATTTCGATATGTTTAGCGATGTGGATATGTCGGGGTATGCCGAAGTTTTGTTGTGGAGACAATACGATAAAGGTTTAGGAATAACACATAACGTTCCGGTTTATGCCCAACGTGGTAACCACGGAGTAGGCTTAACTAAAGGAATGGTTGATGGTTTTGTTATGGCAAATGGTTTACCTATTTATGCTGAAGGTTCAGGATATCACGGCGACGACTATGTTGAGGATGTGAGAACAGATCGCGACGGCAGATTGTGGTTATTCCTGAAACAGCCCGACCAGGTTAACGTACTTTACGAGTCGGTAGAAGGAACCCACGCTACACCGGTTGAACCCGTTCCTGAAATTACAAACACAAACGTAGAACAAGGATACAGCACCGGATATGCAATTCGTAAAGGATTAAATTACGATGCAGCGCAATGTGCAAACGGTGGTGGTTACACCGGAGCAATTGTGTTCAGAGCAACCGAAGCTTATTTGAACTACATGGAAGCATGTTACGAAAAGAATGGTTCGCTGGATGGAAAGGCAAGCGCCTACTGGACAGCTATCAGAAACCGTGCAGGAGTAGATGCCGATTTCCAGAAAACAATTGCCAATACCAACATGGCCGAAGAAGCTAAAGGCGACTGGGGTGCATACTCGGCCGGTAGCCTAATCGACGAAACCTTGTATAACATCCGCCGCGAAAGACGTTGCGAGTTAATGGCTGAAGGACTTCGCTGGATGGATTTAAAACGTTGGAGAGCACTGGATCAAATGATCGATGAGCCCTACCATGTTGAAGGTTTTAAACTTTGGGGACCAATGCTCGACTGGTACGATGCAGCTAAATTAACGCATAGCTCGGCTAATGCAAATGTATCTGCACCATCGGCAAGCGATTACCTGAGACCTTATGAAAAAACCGGAAAAGAACTGGTGTACGAAGGATACCGTTGGACAATGGCACATTACCTGAGCCCAATTGCAACTCAACACTTCCTGATTACTTCGGAAAACGACGATACTTCTACTTCGCCGATTTATCAAAATCCGGGATGGTCAATTGAAGCGAATACATCTCCAACAGATTTATAAAAGCAGGTTGTTTTTTTGAATCCTTTAAATGAATTAAAATGAAAAATTTTAAAAGATATATGTCGAGATTGTCAGCAGTAGCACTTCTGCTTTCTCTGATTGTCGGATGTAACGACGATGACACTTTCGAGCCGATTAACCCAAAGGCTGAATTTACTTACGAGATAAGTGCCGATAACCCATTCGAAGTGAGTTTTGTAAGTACCATTACCGATCGCGATTCGCTGCGCTGGAACTTTGGCGATGGCGAAACCTCTACTTTAGCTCACCCTTCGCATATTTATGCTGAAGTTGGTGCGTATGATTTAACTTTAACTGCCTATGGTGAGCCGGGTTCTGTTCCAACGGTAATCGATACAATAATAAACATTCAGGTTTTCGATCCGGAGGCAGACTTTTCCTATTCGGCAAGTACCGATAATCAGCTGGAAATTAAATTTACGGCCTCAACCAGCTTTGCCAAATCGTATGCATGGGATTTTGGTGATGGCGGAACATCGGGTGTAAAGTCGCCAACACATATTTTCGACGAAGTTGGAACTTACACGGTAACCTTAACGGCCACCGGATTCGAGGGATCAACTCCAACTGTTGTTACCAAATCGGTAACTGTTGGCGAAGTTTTGGATAAACTTAGCGGTACTGTAATTGGTCACGAAGGATCGTGGGATGGCGTAAACGGTTTAATTGGTGCTGCACTTGACGGCGATTTATCAACCTTTGTTGATGCTGCAAGTGGCGACGAAGGATTTGTAGGTTACGACTTCGGCGAAGGCAACAAAGCCCGCATCAAGTTAATTCGCTATGCTCCACGTAATGGTTATACCGGTCGTGTTGTAGGTGCTGAAATCAGAGCTTCGAATGATGCCGACTACATGAATAATTACGATGTGCTGTATACAATTAGCGAAGAACCAGCCGAAGGAACACTTACAGAGGCTGCCATTTCGCTGACAAAAAGCTACCGCTATGTTTACTATTATTCGGCTCCGGGCGGGTATTGTAACGTGGCCGAAGTTGAATTTTATGGTGAGTTGAATCCGTTTGAAGCAGGTTTGATCGATATGTCGAACTGGTCAGAGGCAGTAAATGTTGCCGGAATTTCTGTAGCGATTACTCCAAGTACTATTAGTTTTAGCGGAGGTGATGATAGCTGGCCTGGTACAGCTATTTATCAGCAGGTTACTGTTGAGGCAGGTACCTACAAACTCGATGGAAGTTTGATAATTGATGAGATTAATACGAATACCTGGTGCGAAATGTTCTTCAGTTCTGACGCGCCGCAGTCTGGTGTCGATTATTCTTCGGATGGTGGTTCAATGGCCGAGAATGGCGGATTACAGGTTGCGTACAGTACCTGGAACGGAAGTCCGCAAACAGTGGGAACATATGATTTCTCGAGTACTGATGAAGGAGGAATGAATACTGCCGGTAATTATCCAACCGACGGAATATACACCTTTAGCGAGCCTGCAACTTTTTATATTGTAATTAAAAGTGGAGCCGCACAGGCGTATAACTTTACACTGAATAAATTAGCATTTAGTAAGGTAAACTAGTTGCAAACTGGTTGTTTATAGTTTTTAAAATGAGGCTGTCCAAAAAGGCGGTCTCTTTTTTTATGCTGCAATTTCAGAATAGTAGTTTTTCATCCAGATTTTAGATTGTTGCTTTTTCAAGTTGTT